>JABUEY010000117.1 GCA_013314815.1 Syntrophobacteraceae bacterium | reverse complement strand
AATCCCTCCCCGAAGACATTCTCGGGCAGATTCAGTTCCCTGACGATCCTGCCTGTTTCGAGTTCGACCTTGCGAAGCCTGGATTTTCCTTTCAGGCCGGTTCTTTCGTAGAGATATCCACCCGAGTACACGAGCCCCTGGGTGAATGCCCCGGAATCGTGCGGGTAAGTGTTTACAATCCTCACGCCGTCGATGGGAACCGCTGTGTGCACGGGCATGACTGTTCGAGACCCCGGGGCGGGAGAGGAGTATTCCATTTGAGGGAAAGCCGGCGGCGGACAGGCTGGGAAGACGCCGAACCGGCCGAAAACCAGTACGGCGGCTCCTATGGCTGTCCAGTTGAGCCGAGGCCGGGCTTTCGGGCTGATCCAAGATGGACTCACGAACTTCATTGCAGGTCCGATTCGGTACAGGCTGCGACCTTCCCGATCCTGTTCCACATCGAACGTCCGGCCGGAAGGACAACCCAGGCGAGGCCCCCCAGGGTGGGAGGAAGCCAGATCACCGCGTGGGCCACGATTCCGAAAACAGTAGCCATGGTGTGCGGCACTCCGTACGCCATCATCCCGACGATGATAAAATAGTCGTAGGGACCCACGTTTCCCGGCGCACTGGGAATAATCGTGGCCAGAGTACCTGCGGCGTGAGCGAACCACGGGCCGGCGCCGAGACCGGTCAGTGACAGGGATCGCGCCACCATGGCAAAAACGGTGCCTTCCAGGAGCCAGATGACCAGCGAGAGAAGAAAGAGTTTGAAGATGAGTTTCGGGGAACGGATCATGGCGAAGGAATTCAGGATCTGTTCCGCCCAGCCGACGACCCGTGCCGACAGCCGATGCCCGCTTGCGGAGAGTCGAGAAGAGGCGGCATGCGCTTTTGCGGCAAGCCGGGCCGGGGCGGACAGCAGGACGATCAGGCTGGACACACTGAGTACGATCATCCATCGGCTGCCGTCGATGAGAGCGGCGGGCATCCTGTCCGGATCCGCTCCGGAGAGTGTCGCAAAAAAGATGAGCAGCAGCGTGGTGATCCCGAGAAGCCGTTCGACGACGACGGTGCTCAGAACGTGCAGGGGAGTCAGGCCCAGCTGTTTCTGAAAAGCAAACGTGCGGACTACGTCACCCGACCTGAAACCAAAAACATTGTCCGCGGCCACGCTGGCGATAAAAGGCCCTGCGCATCGCGAATAAGGAAGGCCGGGAGCCAGGCACCGCAGGATCATCCACCAGCGCAGGATGCGCATGGAGTATTCGATGGCGAGAAGAGCGACTCCGGCGCCAATCCACCAGGGCTGCGCGGAAGCGACGACCTTCCAGCCGGCATTCCAGTCCATATGGGCGAATGCCAGCCAGGAAAACAGCACCGTAACAGGCACTCCCAGGGCAACTCTTGCATTTCTCCATGTCAGGCCGGGAAGTCTCATCGCGTGGCAACCGCCCGCGCAGGTTCGCTTCCCCGAAAAAGCAGGACGCAGCAGTATCCCAGGAAGACCAGGCAGGACAGAGGACTCATCCAGTAGTTTGGGCCCCTCGAAATTTCGTAGCCGGCAGTCATACCGATGACCATTGCCGGAAAGAGCGCCGCGGAAAGCCTCGATCGGTTCACCAGGATGGCTTCGGCTCCCAGCAGAGCCAGGGGGACTCCCACCACCACGTACGTATTGTTCTCCGTCCTGGGATTGAAGAGCATCAGGTAGCAGGCCGTGAAGCACAGAAGCAGGATGGTCCCGCGCACGTGATCCCGCTTTCGAAGTGCCAGGCGGCATAGAAGGAGTGCGCCCAGGGCGGCTGCGGCCCGGACGACCGTCTGAAGAGCCGAAGATGCGTGTATCCCCAATGAACTGAAAAGGCCGAACAGGTCGCTGAAACGGTGGGCTTCACCGGGATTTCCCGCCACCCGCATTTTTTGGAGGTAGGCTCCGTATTGTTCCCATACATAGGCCGGATGCTGAGTCAGGAAAGGAAAGGCCAGGACGGCCGCTGCACCCAGCGCAAGCCGCCACCTCATCGGCTTGTAGAGGGCGGCGGCAAGGAGGATCATGACGAGCATGAGGGGCTTGAGTGCGAGGCCCAGAGAAAGCCAGAAGGCAGACCACGACCATTTTCTTTGTGCAAGACTCACCGCTGCGAGAGCCATGAGCGCAGCCCAGGGGAGATTCATCTGCCCGTTGCGGGCACTGTTCATGGCCACGGGAATAACCAGGACGGTCATGAGAGGAAAGAATTCCCAATCGCCTTCCTTTCCGCCGAGCCTCGCCAGCCTGAAGACGGCCACGGCAAGGAGGCCGATGCACAACGCCCTCCAGGTCACCTCGGCAACCGGGAAAGGCAGACGCGCAAGGGGGCTGAAAAGTATGCACGCCTGGGGAAGATAGAGATACCCGTGGATACCCTCTCCATAGATATCCTGCCCCTGGAACCAGTTGATGGACGCCGTCCGGTAGGCGGGAACGACGGTTCTCCGATTCGAAGGGGAGGCTACAATGACGGAAATAACGATAAAGAAGACAAGCCAGACAATCCAGGCATTGCGAACGTCCCTGGGCCTGGCAAATACCTGTTCAACCATACTCGGATCTCGATATTGTCTGCAATGAACTGGGTGAACGTTTGGCTTCGGCGCAATCCGGCAGTAAGGCATTTCTCCGCTGCTGCCGCCCGCCCCCGGATGGCACCTTCCTGCGGGTTCGCCCCGGTCGACACTCCGGCCGGTTCGGACTAGCCGTATTTGCCCACAAGACTGTTGCAGCGGATGCGCAGCAGGGAGAGCAGCATCTTGAAAGGATCCTGCAACAGCCGGACCGTCGACCTCTTGTAGGAATGATCGTCGGAAACACGGGCGGGAACCTCACCGACGCGGTATCCGTAGAGCCTGGCCAGGTAGATCAGTTCGACGTCGAAAGAAAAGTCGTGCACCAGCTGTTTCGAAAAGATTCGATCTGCTGCCTCGCGCCGAAACCCCTTCAGCCCCGCCTGGGTGTCGCGGTAAGGCATGCTGAGCATGAGCCGGACCATGAAGTTGAAGGTCCAGCCCATGAACCTGCGTATAACGGGCAGGTCCTGTGCCTCTTCTTCCGCCAGGCTTCGCGAACCCGCCACCACATCATAATCTTCGAGAGCCTTGACGACGACGGGTAGATGATCGAGAGAATATGCAAGATCTCCATCGGTAAACACGATCAAATCGGCGTCGCTGCGTTCAACCGCCTTCTTCACCGCATATCCTTTGCCGTGGTTGACGGAATAGGAAAGCAGGCTGATACTGCCGTTGTCCGCGGCAGCAATGCGTCTCTGAAGCAGTTCCGCCGTATTGTCCACTGAACCGTCGTCCACGAACAGGAACCGGTATCCCCGATTGCGCCGGGCGAAGTCGTGCACCGCGCCGAATACATCCTCCACGACCCGGGCACCGTTGTAGATGGGCAGTATGACCGCAATCCTTTTCAAATCCCGATTCTCCAGGGCGGATTCCTCCTGCTATATCCTGCCCACGCTGTAGTAGCTGAAACCCAGCTGCTTCATGGCCCTGGGCCTGTATACATTTCGAAGATCGATGAAGATGGGCTGCTTGAGCAGACTCTTGATGCGCATCAGGTCCAGGGCGCGGTATTCGTTCCATTCGGTCATGAGGACCACCGCATCGGCTCCTTCGCAGGCTTCATAGGGACTGGAACAGTACTTCACTTCGGGCAGGATCTTCGCCGATTCCGCCATCGCCTGGGGATCGTGGGCGCGGATGATGGCGCCGTGTTCCATGAGTGTGGACAGGATGGTGATGGACGGAGCATCCCTCATATCGTCGGTTTCGGGTTTGAAGGAAAGACCCAGGGTGGCGATGGTCTTGCCGTTTTCGTTCCCTCCCAGGGCCTTTCGTATCTTCCTTGCCATGCGGGCCTTCTGGGCCGCGTTCACCTCGACGACCGCTTCCACAATACGGCACGCAACGCCGTTTTCCTGGGCGATACGCAGAAGCGCATGCGTGTCCTTGGGAAAGCAGGATCCACCGTAGCCTGGACCCGCGTGCAGGAACTTCCTCCCGATTCGTCCATCCAGCCCCATACCCTTGGCCACGTCCTGCACATCTCCGCCGATCTCCTCGCACAGGTTGGCCAGTTCGTTGATGAAGCTGATTTTCATGGCAAGAAAGGCGTTGGCTGCATACTTGGTCAGTTCCGCGGTCTCGATGGTCGTGATGACAAAAGGGGTCTCTATGAGATAAAGCGGCCTGTAGACGGATTTCAGAACCTCTTCGGCCTTCCTGGAATCCACTCCGATCACCACCCGGTCCGGACGCATGAAATCGTTTATGGCCGCACCTTCTCTCAAGAACTCGGGGTTGCTCGCCACATCGAAAGACGCCTCGGGATTGACTTCCGAAATGATCCGTTTCACCTGGGCGGCCGTGCCCACCGGGACCGTACTCTTGTTGACCACAACCGTATAGTCTCGAAGATATGGAGCCACATGCCGGGCGGCATCGTACACATAGGTCAAATCGGCATATCCGTCGCCGCGCCTCGAGGCGGGAGTCCCCACGGCGATGAAAACCACAGCGGCTTCCGGTACACCAGGACTGTATTCGGATGTAAACACCAGGCGGCCGGCTTCCCTGTTCTTGCTCACCAGTGCATCGAGTCCCGGTTCGTAAATGGGGATTTCCGCTCGATTGAGCCGCGCGATCTTCTCCTGGTCCGTATCGATACAGGTGACTTCGTGGCCGAATTCGGCGAAACAGGCACCGCTTACCAGACCTACATAGCCGGTTCCAATGATTGCGATTTTCATCTTGCTCTTTTCCCTTTTTGCTGTCAATTCTTGGATGATACACTCCGTGCGCACCGGAAAGAGGGGCACGTTCATCGGTCGGGAATGTATCAATTTATTGAACAGGTTACAAGGCCCGACATGCAGCGAATATCGAACTCGAAAACCCGGGCCGCAGTCAGTCCTTCAGGCACCTGTAATACTTGGAGTTCCAGCATGTTATCCAAAATCAAGAACAGCTTTGACGTCCTGAAAAGCTTCAGGATGGGAGAGACGACGTTTCACTACTGCAGTCTTGCCGAACTCGAACAGAAATCCGGAATGCCGACCGGGCCAATGCCCGTGTCCCTCAAGATTCTGCTGGAAAACATGCTCCGTCACGAAGACGGCATCCATGTCACCGCCGAATCCATCGAGAAGCTGCTGTCCGCTGATCGGCCCTCCGCTTCGACGACCGCCCCCGATGTTTCTTTTTTGCCCGCTCGAGTGCTCCTCCAGGATTTCACCGGTGTTCCCGCCGTCGTGGACCTGGCGGCCATGCGGGACGCCATGGTCAGGCTCGGCGGAGACCCGGAAAAGATCAATCCGCTCGTACGATCGGACCTCGTCATCGACCATTCCATACAGGCGGACTTCTTCGGCAGGCCGGATGCACTGCAGCTCAACGAAGCCCTCGAATACGAACGGAACTCCGAACGCTACAGCCTGTTGAAGTGGGCTCAATCCGGATTTCGGAACTTCAGTGTGGTCCCCCCGGGCAGAGGCATCGTACACCAGGTGAATCTCGAACACCTGGCAACTGTCGTGCAGGTGAGCGAGACCGCGGGAATGAACCTGGCCTACCCCGATACCCTCGTCGGGACGGATTCCCACACCACCATGATCAACGGACTGGGAGTCCTCGGATGGGGCGTGGGGGGCATCGAGGCGGAAGCCGTAATGCTTGGACAACCCTACATCTTTCCTCTGCCCGATGTGGTCGGATTCCGGCTGCTGGGAGCACTCAAACCGGGAGTCACCGCCACGGATCTCGTCCTTCACATCACCACCCTGCTGAGGCTGAAGAAGGTGGTGGGGAAATTCGTGGAGTTTTTCGGGCCCGGCATGAGGCGGCTCAGCCTGCCCGACCGCGCCACCATCGCCAACATGGCCCCTGAATACGGCGCCACCGTGGGCTTTTTCCCCGTCGACCGAGTGACCCTCGACTACCTGCGGGTTACGGGAAGGAATGAAGACCTCGTCCGCCTCGTGGAAGCCTACTCGAAGGAACAGGGGCTTTTTTCTTCAGATGAGATCGAGGAACCCGTCTTTGCCGACACGCTCACCCTCGACCTGGGCGATGTGGAAGCCTGCCTGGCCGGCCCCAAGCGCCCGCAGGACCGCATTCCCCTGAAAAGAGCCTCGACATCCTTCACGGAAAGCCTGACCCGCGAAGTCACCCAGTGGGGATTCGGCCTGGACCCGAGCGAAACGAACACTCGAGTCCGTGCCGAACTGGACGGCGGCTCCTGCGAACTCGGCCACGGTTCGGTGGTTATCGCCGCCGTCACAAGCTGCACCAACACATCGAACCCGGATCTCATGCTGGCCGCCGGACTGGTCGCCCGCAAAGCCCTCGATCTCGGCATCCGATCCAAGCCCTGGGTCAAGACGAGCCTCGCTCCGGGTTCCCTTGCCGTCACCGAATACCTCAGGGAAGCAGGGCTCCTCGAACCCCTTCAATCCCAGGGCTTTCATCTCGTCGGCTACGGATGCACCACCTGTATCGGGAACAGCGGCCCCCTCCCCCAACCTGTACTCGATGCCATCGACCGCGGAAACCTGGTCGCAGCGGCAGTTCTCAGCGGCAACAGGAATTTCGAGGGAAGAATCCACAACGCCGTGCGAGCGAACTACCTGGCTTCACCTCCACTCGTTGTCGCTTATGCCCTGTCCGGCACGATGACCATCGATTTCGAAAAGGAACCCATCGATTTCGGTACGAACGGGCAGCCGGTCTACCTGAAGGACATCTGGCCGACGGACGAAGAGATCGCAGCCCTGGCCCACAGGCTGATCAGGAAAGATCTTTACGAAGAAAACAGCAGAAATCTTTTTCAGGGCGGAAGTCTCTGGCGAAGTCTGCCCGCCCCCGAAGGCGCCCTCTTCACCTGGGATCCCCGGTCCACCTACATCCGGCGCCCTCCTTTCCTGGACGAACTGCCCGTCGACCCGCCCCCCGTCAAAGACATTCTCCATGCCCGGGTCCTCCTGCTTCTCGGCGATTCCGTGACGACCGACCACATCTCTCCCGCAGGAGCCATCCGACCGGAGAGTCCCGCCGGAAGGCACCTGCAGTCGCTTGGAGTCGAGCCTGCTGATTTCAATTCCTACGGATCGAGAAGAGGCAACCACGAGGTCATGATCCGCGGTACGTTCGCCAACGTCCGCCTGCGCAACGAACTGGCTGCCGGCGAGCAGGGGGGGATGACCAGGCATTTTCCGAGCGGGGAAATCATGACCGTATGGGATGCGGCCGAGCGGTACAGGCAGGAGGGAGTGCCCCTGGTGGTCCTGGCCGGCAGCGAATACGGGACGGGAAGCAGCCGTGACTGGGCGGCCAAGGGCACCGCGCTCCTCGGCGTGCGGGCCGTTATCGCTCGAAGCTTCGAACGAATCCACAGGAGCAACCTCATCGGCATGGGTATTCTTCCCATCCAGTTCCCGGAAGGGGTTTCCGCCGCCTCACTGGGTATCCATGGAAACGAACGCTTCACCCTGGAGGATCTCGAAGGCAAATTGAAGCCCGGTTGCGAAACCGCCGTCCAGGCGGCAAGACCGGACGGATCCGTGTTCTCCTTTCATGCGGTCATTCGCCTGGATACACCGTCGGAAGTCGATTATTACCGGCATGGAGGCATCCTTCCCAGGGTGCTGAGAAACCTGGTAAGAGGATGATACGGCTAAGGATGTGCGGTCTTCTTTTCGATCCAGGCGTTGAGCAGGCCGACGAACTCGGGTGGAAGCACTGCGGGTTCACCCGAAAAACGCACGCACACCATGTTGAAAGCAGCCCTGGTGCACAGTTCCATGCCTCCGGTCTCCTTCTCCCGGTAGATCAGCTGTGCCAGGCAGATGCTCCGGCTTCTCAGCCACTGCACCCCTGTGTGCATTTCGATGAGGTCGTCGTAGTGGAGAGGCCTTCTGTACGAACAGGTCGTCTCGACGACGGTCAGGTGGAGCTGCTGATCCATGAACCGGCGGTAGGGATATCCGACATCCCTGAGAAAGCTTTCGCGAGCAAGTTCGAAGAAGTGGTGGTAATTGCCATGGTAGACGGCCTGCCCGATATCCACCTCAAAAAGCGGAACTCGAAGCATATGCCTGTGCCTGACTGCCGGTATTTCATCCTGGGAGATCATTGCTGTCACCCCTGCTTCTCTGCCTCGATGTGAACCTTCTTCCGACTTCGGACGACCACAGGTTTTGCAGTCCGGACCGGGTGATCCGTTCTGAAAAAACCTGCGATTCCACTTGGAATCCCTTGGTTTTTTTCTCCTTGTGATGAATAATATTAAATAATATACATCGCTCAGTTTCAAAAGAAAGGAAAAGGGCCAATCCCTTGAAAAACGGCTCTCACGAGTATCGACATTACAGGAACCGCCGCCGCACAGCAAGAACATCCCCTTGTGCCGCGAACCAGCCGGATTCGGCTTTTTCTTTTCGAGTGCACCGCAATCTCCGGCATGTACTCGAACGCATCGGGGTTCCCGAACCCCGGCCGTTCATACCCGACCCTTATCAGAAGGAAGCCCTGGAAGCACTGTCGGAAGCCGACGTTCTTGTCACCGCACCTACGGGAGCCGGTAAGACCTACATCGCCGTCAAGGCCATCGAAGGCGTCGCCCGGCATGGAGGCAAGAGCTGGTACGCTTCACCTCTCAAGGCCCTGTCCAACGCCAAGTACGAGGAATTCTCCCAGATCTTCGGCCTCGAAAACGTGGGAATTCTTACGGGAGACCGAAAGGAAAACGTCCAGGCACCCATTATCGTAGGCACCACGGAAATCCTGCGCAATCAGCTCTACGACACCATGCACCGGGGGGAAGACCTTGGAGTGGACCTGGTGGTGCTCGATGAAGCCCATTACCTCGGGGACAGGGACAGAGGCGTGGTCTGGGAGGAAGTGCTCATCTATCTGCCCCCGCGCGTGAAGATCCTCCTTCTCTCGGCCACCATCCAGAACGCAACGGAGATCTGCGACTGGCTCCAATGGCTGAGAAACACTCCCTGCCGTTGGGTCGCAGCCTTCGACAGGCCGGTCCCGCTCTTTCCCGTCTTTCTCTTCCCCACGGGAGAACTGAGTCCTCTCGGCAACCGGCGGGGCCTGTTCCCGAAGATAAGGAGTGTCGACCGAAGGTCTTTTTCGAGGCACGACTTTCCCAACATACCCCGGCTTCTCGAAGTCCTTCGCCAGGCGAACCTGCTTCCGGCCATCTTCTTTCTCAAATCGAGGTCCGACTGCGACAAGGCCGTGTCCATGTGCATGTTTTCGAGGGGATCGAAGTCCGGCTCCGAAACGGAGTCCTTCCCAGCGCGCCTCGATGAACTGCTCGATATCTACCCGTTTCTCTCCCACCACCAGCACATGTCGATACTCAGGCAGGCCCGGGTGGGGGCTCACCATGGAGGCCAGCTGCCCCACTGGAAGCTTCTCCTGGAAAAGCTCATGCAGGACGGGCACCTGGACGCCATTTTCTCGACCTCGACCGTTGCGGCGGGAGTCAACTTTCCGGCGCGCACGGTGGTGATTTTCCAGAGCGATCGATTCAACGGCAAGGAATTCGTGGAGCTTTCCGCGACGGATCTTCTGCAGATGACCGGGCGAGCCGGCCGAAGGGGCATGGACGAAATCGGCTTCGTCTTCGTCGTCCCCGGTCCGTACCAGAACCCGGAACTCATCCACGACCTGCTGAAATCGCCGCCCGACGCCATTCTAAGCCAGATCCGCGTCAATCATTCCATGGTCTTGAACCTGCTCCTGTCGCACAAGCCCGACGAAATCCGCAGTCTCTTCGCGTCCTCCCTGGCCACTCACCAGAACCTCTCCCGCGAAGCGGAAATGAACCGCCAGGTGAAAGCGTCCCGCGAGAAAATGGAAAAATGGCTGCCCGAAATGGCCTGCGAATCCCTCGAAAACCTGGGCAAGGTGCGCCCCCGTTATACTGCACTGAAGGAACAGCTCCTCAAGGCGCTGAGTTTTCTGAAAAGGCAGGCCAGGTCGGAAATCCAGCCGCAGCTTCTCACACCGGGCAGGATCTTTCTCAGCAGGAGGCGCACTCCCTACGTCGCCCTGGCTGAACCGGACAGGACGGAACAATCGGTGGAAGCCGTCCGGCTGGCGTCGCCTCTCCGCTTCCGAAAAGGCCGGATCAGGACGTACCGGGTGGACTTTCACCGCATCCGCAGCCTGGGGTCAGTCCTCGAAAACCTGCCCGCGCTCAGAGACCGCCAGCACTGGGAAGCCATCGTCGAAACCCTGGCCGCAGACCCCGCCCTCACCTTTCCCGAAAAGGACACCGCCGGGGATCTTCCCGCCGAATCCGCGGCAAACGAGATGAAGGCCGTCATCCACCAACTCACCGCTCTCCCCTGCGACCGCTGCGCGCTCTTCGGCCCCTGCCTCAAGGGCACCGCCCACCCTTTTACCGCGGCCGTCCAGCGCTATTTCGAACACGAAGCGCACATGCAGACCATCCAGGAACAGCTGTGGAAATCCTTTCAGCAGCATTACCGAGTCCTGAAGAAGGAAGGCTACGTCGACGAAGACGGCAGCCTTACCCAGGACGGCCTCTGGGCCTCGAAGCTGAGGCTCGACCAGCCGTTGCTCATTTCAGAAGGCATCCGCAACGGCATCTTCCCTTCAGACAACCCGGCCCTGCTCGCAGCACTCATCTCCCCCTTCGTCATGGACCGGGAGCGCCCGGGAGACTACCAGCTCTCCGCCCTGGTCTGGAGATACCCCGACCTGGCCAAGCCGTTTTTCAAGATGCTCCACAGCCTCCAGCGTCTGAAGGAACAGCTGGCCGCCGAAGGATTCGCCGTTCCTCCCCTGCCGTTCTGGACCGTGGCCACCATCTATCACTGGGCTCTCGGGCACTCGTGGGATGACGTGAGGGAAATCGCCGGCATGGATGAAGGCGATCTGGCCATGGTCATCCTGCGCACCGCCGATCACCTGAGGCAGATCGAATCCCTGACCGACACTCACCCCCGCCTGGCCGCCTCCGCAAGGCAGGCCATCGATATCATCCTGAGGGAACCCGTGCTGGTGGAGTAGCACCAATCCTGCAAGTTCGCACCCGCAGGCGGGACTTACCGTTCATCCGGCAAACGCGTACCCGGACAGACGTCGCACAAAGGTGGAATGCACCCGCAACAGCATCGTTCCCGCGAGAACGTCATTTACTCAACATCGATAATCACTAGACATCGTCAGTCACTCAACATCGTCAGTCACAGCGCAATGTCAGTGCCTCCACAACGTACTTGCCTTCCCGCGAACGGCGGGAATCCAGGAAAAGGAACCGTGCATGCCGAAACAGTTTCAACCCATGGGAAAGAGCCTGTGACGACATGGACCGACCAGGGCAATACCGGGTGGAGGGTACGGCAAGATCCGCCCTTGGCAGGCTGGTGGCTGGATTCCCGCCTTCGCGGGTAGGACGGTGGGTGGGATTGGCGGGTAGGACGGTGGGTATGTTCCTGCGGGTAGGACGGTGGGTGGGATCGGCGGGTAGGACGGCGTGGAGGCTCGATGGGGTTGCTGTGGGAGTGGCGATTCTGCGGGAGTGACAACGTTGGAGGAATGATGTTGTGATCTTGGCGCAATGACGGTGTTGCTGAAATGACGGCCTTGCGCGAATGACGGTGTTGCGCAGATGAGGGTATTGCGGAAATGACGTCACTGCGGGTGCCATCCACCTTTGTGCGACAGCTGACCTGGTACGCATTTTATGAATAACTGCCCGAAGAATCACACTTCACGCCTAACTGGTGACACTTTACACCTGTTGCCTTTCTCTCTGCCCCTGACACCTTCTCCCTGAATGATTATTATTATCACATGAGATTTACCGTCTTACTGGTACGGTGTGCCCATTTCGGGCGTGGCCGGTGAGGCGTTTTCGAGCCGCCGACGGATGTGCAGTGATCGTCAGCGGCGGGAAGGAGTCGACGATGGAATTCGGAGGAAAGTTCAGCTGCAGCATTGACGGACGTTCGTTCTCGCAGGGCGAACTCGTTTGTGACGATAAGCGTTGTTATCGATGCGAAGGCGGGGAATGGAAAGGCAGGTTCATTGACGACGTTTACGGGGTCGGCCCGTAGCGGAAGGGAGAGTCTGCCCGAAGAGATCTGCTTTGCCTGGACGGGCGGTGTTGAGCCAGAAAGAATAAACCCCCGGGGAAATGTTTTCCGGGGGTTTATTTTTGGAGGATCGGCCCGGCGCTCGAGGCGTCCGGGCTTCGATCCGGCAGGTTCGATCCGAAGTACAAGACAGTTCCGAAGCGCCCTACGATTTGGGTGCGGGCGGCTTCATGGTGATGGAGATAAGAACGGAGACGGCCACCACCACGGCACCCACGATGAAGGGCACATAGTAGGTTCCCGAGGTGTCCTTGAGCCAGCCGCCGACGTAGGGGCCGGCGAAGCCTGCGAGACCCCACGCGCTGAACAGCAGACCGTAGTTGGACCCCTGGGCGGTCGGTCCGAAGTACTGCAGGCAGGTTGCCGGGAACAGGGTGAACATGGAACCGTAGTTCCAGCCGATGA
>JABUEY010000116.1 GCA_013314815.1 Syntrophobacteraceae bacterium | reverse complement strand
TGCGTACCATGCCCTTTGGGGTGAATCTTTCTAAATTTCGGTCGTACAGAAGATTTCTGGGATGTCTACCGCCCGGACACGGCAAATCCGTGTCTTTCGGCGTTCATTCTTATTGTATGAAAACAGCAAAGGAGCACAGACGTAATGGAGCCCGTCATCACGCGATTTCCTCCCAGCCCGACAGGTTCTCTTCATATCGGGGGTGCCAGGACCGCGCTCTTCAACTGGCTTTTTGCGCGCCATCACGGCGGAAGGTTTATTCTCAGGATAGAAGACACGGATGTCGCCCGTTCGACGGAAGCCTCCATCAAGGCCATACTCGACGCCATGGAATGGCTCGAGCTGGACTGGGACGAAGGCCCGTACTACCAGACAGCAAGACTCGACATCTACCGGGAGTATCTCCGGAAGCTGCTCGATTCAGGCCATGCCTACTTCTGCGACTGTACTCCCGAGGAGCTCGAAAAGAGACGAAAGGAAGCCATGGCCGCCGGCCGAAAACCGAAGTACGACGGGCGCTGCAGAGACCGCGGGCTGGGCCGGGGCCCGCACCGGGTGGTACGGTTCAGAGTCCCGGACTCCGGGACCACCGTCTTGAATGACCTCATCAAGGGCCCCATCTTCTTTGAGAACGCGGAACTGGACGACCTGGTGATCGAGCGCAGCGACGGGATACCCACATACAACTTCGCCGTCGTGGTCGATGACGTGACCATGAACATTTCGCACGTGATCCGAGGCGACGACCATGTAAACAATACTCCCCGCCAGATCCTCATCTACCAGGCTCTGGGGATCCGGCTGCCTTTTTTTGCGCATGTCCCGATGATTCTTGGAGAAGACCGCACACGGCTTTCCAAACGTCACGGAGCCACGTCGGTGATGGCCTACAAGGAAATGGGATATCTTCCCGAGGCCCTGATCAACTACCTGGTGAGGCTGGGATGGTCGCACGGAGACCAGGAAATCTTCAGTCGATCGGAACTGGTGGAATATTTCAGGCTCGAAGACGTGGGGAAATCTCCCGGCGTATTCAATCCGGAAAAACTGCTGTGGCTGAACGCCCATTATATCAAGGAGCGGTCGGCCGAGTCTCTCGTGCCGGTCCTCCGGCCCTTTCTCGATCAACGGGGTTGTTCGGCAAAGTCCGATGGCTACCTGGCCGAGGCGATTCGCACATTTCAGCCTCGAGTCCATACTCTCGTTGAAATGGCTGATGCAATGAGGGTATATTTTGTGGAGAAGGTGGAACTGGATCCGGCTGCCGCCGGGAAGTTTCTGACGGAGGCAATGGAGGAGCCGTTCGAAAGGCTCATTTCCGCCATAGAGCAGATGGAGGATTTCCGGCAGGAGTCTCTTGAAAGCGTGTTCCAGCAGATCTTGAACGATATGGGACTCAAGTTCGGCAAGATTGCTCAGCCCGTGAGAGTAGCGCTTACGGGAGGCACGGTGAGTCCCGGCCTGTTCGAGATGATGGGCGTAATGGGCAAAGAGGCTGTTCTGGATCGCTTGAAACGTGGACTGGAGTACATCCGCAGCCGTTGAGTTTCGATGATATTCCCAGCGATGATTTCCTGTTCAAGACCGAAATGAATGTCGTGCACAATCTTGCTTCATCGCCGTTGTATGATCACTGTCACCCGACGAGGCGGTGAATATGTCTCAAACCAACAGCAGTGACAGATCCAAGGCCCGCTTTCGCGACCTTCCGCTTCGCGTTCGCCTGAGCGTCCCTTTCCTTGTTCTCGCCCTGTTCGGAACATGCTCATTGGTCGGGCTGGCCATCCTGAGCCAGAACGAACTCATACGCTACGAGGAATACGAACGCCTGGACGGCTACCAACGGGCGCTCGACCACAAAATGGAACTCCAGGGGCGGTGGGCGGTGAGCCTGGCCTCGAGCTTTGCACGGAATCCCGAGGTGGCGGGAGCTCTGGCTCAAAGAGACAGGCTCCGCCTGATCAGACTCTGCTATCCCGCCTACGTCTTCATGAAAGAACGCTACGGCATCAGCCAGTTCAATTTTCACATCCTGCCCCCCACCAACTTTCTTCGTCTTCAGCGGCTCTATGAATATGGCGATGCCCTCGATTACCGGGAAACCATTCTTGATGCGGTGGCGGAGAAGCGCGAGACCTTCGGGCTCGAAGCAGGGCTGACCGGCTACGGCCTAAGGGGAGTAGCGCCCATATTCTTCATGGACCAACTGGTCGGGACAATCGAGATCGGGTTCAACTTCGGGGATGTATTTCTTCAGGAGATCAAGAAGCAGTTTGGAGTCGATGTTTCCTTTCTGCTGCCCGGTGAATCGGAGGATTCCTTTTTCAGTTTTGCCACCACTTTTCCGAATGCTGTGCACCGTGTGGAATCCACCTACCGGTCGGTCTTTGTGAACAAGACCTCGAAATTTCTCATCCGTCAGATCGACGGGGCTCCCAATGCCGTTCTCATAAGAACCGTGGAAGATTACAAGGGAAACACCGTCGCACTGGTCGAGTTCTGCATGAATCGGTCGGAGACCCTGGCACTCATCCGGAAGTACCGGCAGCTCATGCTCGGCATCGGAATCCTCGGGCTTATTTTTTCGGTGGGCGCGATCTACTACATCAGTGATTATTTCACACGGCCGATCAGGGAGATGATCAAGTTCGCCAGGGAGATCTCTGTTGGCGAGCCGGTTCATCCGCTTGAAGTGTCACCCTCGGGTGAATTGAAGATTCTTGCCGATTCACTGGATGACATGCTGCGGTTCCTGCAGGAATCGAGGGAAAAGATCCAGGGATACGCTGCGAACCTCGAACACATGGTCCATATTCGGACACGGGCTCTGCGCGAATCCGAAGAAAAGTACAGGACCCTCGTCGAGAATGTGCCCCTGGTGGTCTACCGTCTTCTGGATGACGGCAGGATCATTTACATCAATCATTTCATCGAGACTCTCATGGGGATTACCCCGCGGCAGGCGATGGAAGATGTGACTTTCTGGAGGCAGAAGGTTTGGGAAGAAGACAGGGCAAGGGTCTGGCCGATGATGGACCGCTGCCTGCGCCAGGGCTGTGAGTTCAAGGCCGAATACCGGCTGCAGCATCCAGACGGCAGGCTCGTCTATGTGCTCGATCACGCCCTGCCCGTGCTCGATGAACAAGGGAAGGTCGAGACGGTGGACGGGTTTCTCGCCAATCTTACCGACCGCTACTGCCTGCAGCAGCAGATCATACAAACGGAGGAACTGAGGACCATCAGCGAGGTGTCGGCGCGACTCGCTCATGAAATAAGAAACCCGCTGGTGGCGGCGGGAGGGTTTGCCAGGCGTCTGCTGCAAAGTATCCCCGCGGGGGATCCGAACAGGGAGAGAGTCCAGATCATCGTGTCCGAAGTGGCCCGCCTCGAACGCATACTCGAGAATACCCTGGCCTATCTCCGGCCCTTTGAAATCCTTCCCCAGCGCTCCTCGCTGAACGATCTTATCTCGGCGGTCATCGAGGAACAGCGGGCCAGGTTTGAAAGTTTTGAGGTAAAGCTGGAGATTTTCCTGACCAGAGACCTGTCACTCATTCCCCTGGACACGGAGCTTTTCAAGAAGGCCATGGAAGCCATTATGGATGCTTTGCTGGATTTGTGCCAGCCGGGCAGCGCCCTGGAGGTGAGAACTCAGCCGGGAGACCAGGGAGTCCAACTATTGATGGT
Source organism: Syntrophobacteraceae bacterium (assembly GCA_013314815.1). Classification (GTDB taxonomy): domain Bacteria; phylum Desulfobacterota; class Syntrophobacteria; order Syntrophobacterales; family Syntrophobacteraceae; genus JABUEY01. The sequence continues at coordinate 8,908 of JABUEY010000116.1, read as the reverse complement.
TGTGAAAGGAGTCCAGGTTTCCGAGGACGACATAGAGCATTTCTTCTATCCCTTCACCACACAGCCCGAACGGCCCAAAACACTCGACCTTCCCCTTGCAAAGATGATCATTCACAAGCACAAGGGACTCGTCAATCTGCGTCCCAAGGATTCGACTCGAGTCGATCTCAATATCAGCCTGCCCCAGTAGTTCCGGCTGCAATCGGCGACGGAGCCGTGATGCCGATTCGCCCCGCCCCATTTTCGGCAGGCCGGTATCTCAGTGCACGCAGCCTTCCCTGTTCAACTTGTGCCACAGCAGGAAGGACGCGTCCTTGACCGCTTCCAGCATCTTCCTTATGGATCCGGCCAGGTCGCCGTCACTCGAACCCTTTACCATCTGGCCGTCCAGGATCCGGACTCCATACCTTTCCGCGGTGTTGCTGAAAATCTTCATTCCATTTTCATCCCTGGACAGATCAATCCCCTGAGAAAACAGGAAATTATAAAGATCCCCGCCGTCTGTCACGATGTAGAGGTCTTCCCTCTCACCGACCGTGCGCACGTAGATCTCTATGCGCTCATCGTTGGGCCAGTGCCAGTCGGTGGAGACAAGAAAGCCGCTGCCCGTTGCGATGATCTGCCAGCCCGCGATGAGTTCCTCTGCAAGTTGCTGTTCCAAATGTTTTTCATCCATCATAGACCCGCCATTGGAAGATTGTGGAAGGATAAGCAACCAGCGACGTATGGCCTGCCACGGGAAGAACCGGTTACATGGCATCAATAAACCAAAATGACCGAGGATTCAAGGAAGGGTTTGGGAGAGGTGAGATGGACAGGCATGCCTGGTGAATGGATTATCGTCACGCAGTGACCACCAGGCAGCCACCTCCCACGCGCACTCCAATTCCCTCCGCAAACCTCCAGCCCGATTCATCCGCCCCACTTCACTTGAATCGACTCCGTGCCGCAACCATCGTTCAGTTTTGTACCCACAGAATTGAGGTCAGCTCCATAAAGTACAAAATTGTTTCAGAAATTGGAAAAATTTTGATCGAATAAATGCTGGAGGAAGGCGTCTTCCGAGGTGGGGGCCTCTTCGAGCTCTTGGTCTCCCAGGTACATTAAACAACGGAATATCGATAAGTTGATTGCAATGTCTCCTGTGGTCTTTCTGGAGCTTTCCAGCAAAGAATGTGTACGGAAAAGAGGATTCGAACTCGCTGGCCTGTTTTCTGCTTTATGGATGGGAAAGGCCCGGGCCAGAGTGCAGTTCGTGGAGAATATGTTGTGGCTGGCAAAACAAAGTGGATTTCGAGCGGGTGACATCCGTTCCGGGAAGGTTCGTTCATCGAGCATGCTTCGAGTTTGAAAAGAGTGAAGGTCGGAACATGCGTGGGGAGAGGAGGTGAGGAGGCGCGGTGCGCCGGAACCTGGGAAAATCGGCCGGTGACTGGAAATGACTGGTTGGGGAGGAGCAACTGTCGAAGGTGTGTCGTTGCCAGGCATGGGGGAACAGTGGACTTAAATTCGAGAGGGGCTGTATGATGAGAAGAGTGCTTTACGGAGCGTGGATTACCATCTTTCTTGTGGTGGCTGTCGCTGGAAATGCGGTTTTAGGGGCTGTCCCGGTCAGGGCTGAAGAGGAGAGGCCGACCACCGAGGTGAATGTCGATATTTTGAGTCAGTATATCTGGAGAGGGTATGCGTTGAGCAAGGACAGCGCGGTTATCCAGCCTTCCGTGGCTGTGGGCTACCGGGGATTCAACCTGAACATATGGGGAAACCTGGATACCGACGATCAGAATCCGGTCGGGCCTTCCAATCAGACCAACTGGAATGAAACCGACCTCACGCTGTCTTATACTCACAACATATACAAGGGACTCAGTGGAACCGTGGGCATGGTCTATTACTCCCTTGACCAGGTGGACGACCTGTTCGAGATCTTCGGAGGCGTCTCCTATGAACTGCCTTGGTTTACCGTGGGATTCACCGCTTACCGGGAGGTGTCCCATCAGCCTGGCTGGTGGTTGCAGTTCGACCTGTCACGCAGCTTTCCCATTCCATGGCACGGCATGAGCTTAGACGTAGGGATGACATTCGGGATGTGGGACATCGAAGACAAAGCCGCCGAATATTCGGCCTGGCATTCGGGGCTTATCTACGCCGGACTGAACATCCCGGTGGGCAAATACGTCACTGTCACTCCCAAGATAGGATTCGCCTATCCTTTAAGTGGTGAAGCCTCGGACAACATCCGTGCCGTTTCGTGGGACGGGAAGGAAAACCACGTCTACGGAGGCATCGGGATCTCGGCGTCCTTCTAGCCGTTCGTCTGCACACCGTCTACCGCGATGTGTTCGGCATGGTCTGCAGGCATGCGGTGTTTCATGTGAAGTGGAAAACCCGGCTGTTCGGATTTCCAAGCAGGAAGCACGCGGCTTTCGGGTTTCAGCGGCTCCGGGAGCGAATTGCCTCCCGGAGCCGCCTCGATTTCACGGGAACAGTGCAGGAGACCGTAGAGGAGTTCTGCCGGGCAATTCCACCTTCATGCGGGATTCGGCTGACTCAGACGACATAGATACGAGCCGTTACTTGATCTTCTTGTACTTGGTAGCCACTCCTTTTGAATCGGTAAGTGTCAGTGTGTCGGTGGTGACTTCAAAAGCTACGGTGATATGACCCAGGCCGGCGAGATCGATTTCAATATGCTGTGCATCGGGGAAGCGATAGGACGCCGTGATGTTGGTCTTTCCTCTTACCAGGTTGAACAGGGTGCCGTTTGGCAGAAATTCGATGATTTCGTCACTGTCGATTCTCTGCCATTTGCCGGCAAGATCCCAGCTCTGCTTCAGCGAGCACGAAGCAGCAGACAGAATAAAGAGCGCCGCGAGGGCGATGCGTAGAGCCTTCATGTAACCCACCTCCATGATTTGATGTTCCTGCAATGCCGCCTGAATCGGGGTGTTCCGACGGTGTCCAACGACTGCACTGCGTCTCCGGATAATTATCCTTACACTGTCTCCATAGGCTCTGTCCATCCTCAATTTCCTCGTCGGCTGCCTCATCGGTCCGTCTTGGTGACTCAAATGCACGTTGCCGGTTTACCGCCGGCAGAGAATAAGATATCTTTCGCATGCAAGCCATTGGAGCGATAGATCCTTTACTTTCCACACAATTGAGAAGACATGGCAAACATAAGAAATTTCAGCATCATTGCACACATCGACCATGGGAAATCCACTCTGGCCGACCGGTTGATCCAGTACGCAGGGCTGGTTCCGGAGAGGCAGTTTCGGGACCAGATGCTTGACACCATGGACATTGAAAGGGAGAGAGGAATCACCATCAAGAGTCAGACAGTCACGCTCCCCTACACAGCCCCCGACGGGGAGGAATTCGAACTCAACCTGATCGACACGCCCGGTCACGTGGATTTCTCGTATGAAGTCTCGCGAGCGCTTGCCTCATGCGAAGGCGTGCTGCTGCTGGTGGACGCGTCCCAGGGGGTGCAGGCGCAGACACTCGCCAATCTTTACGCCGCAATGGAACATGATCTGACCATCATCCCGGTGATCAACAAAATCGATCTGCCTGCGGCCGACGTGGACATGGTGAGGGAGCAGATGGAAGGGGAGCTCGGACTGGATTCGGATCTTGCGGTGCTTTGTTCAGCCAAGGAGGGCCGTGGGATCGAAGATGTACTCGAAGCAATCGTCGAACGGATCCCCCCCCCTTCGGGCAGTTCCCAAAACCCGCTTTCCGCCCTGATTTTCGACGCCCATTATGATCCGTTTCGAGGCACCATTGTCAGCTGTCGTGTCTTCGAAGGTTCCGTTCAGCCCGGCGACGTTATCCGGTTCATGTCCAACGGGGCGGTTTACCGTGTTGAGGAGGTCGGCATTTTCAAGATCACGAGGGAGCCCAGGAAACGTCTGAGTGCGGGAGATGTCGGCTACATCATTTCGGGGGTGAAGACCTTGAGTGATACGCGGGTCGGGGATACGATCACCCTGGATTCCAAGCCGACGGATTCTCCTTTGCCCGGTTTCAAGGAAGCCAAGCCGGTGGTGTTTTCGTCCATCTACCCGATTTCATCCGACGATTATCTTTCCCTGAGCGACGCTCTCGAGAAATATAAATTGAACGATGCTTCCCTGGTCTACCAGAAGGATTCGTCCGTGGCCCTGGGACAGGGCTTCCGGTGCGGATTCCTTGGCCTGCTTCACCTCGAGATCGTACAGGAGCGCCTCGAGAGGGAATACGACCAGTCCATCATCATGACCGTGCCGAGTGTCGAGTACAGGTTTGCCCTGGATGACGGCAGCACTGTGGTCGTGGACAATCCACAGTATTATCCCGAGGCGATCCGGATCAGGGTTGCGGAGGAACCCTACATCAAGGCGAGTATCATTCTTCCCGAGCGATACATGGGCGCGGTGATGAAGTTGTGCATGGACAGGCGGGCGGTGAACCCCCGTTTCAACTACCCTTCTGCGGGAAGGGTGGAGATCGTTTTCGACATGCCGCTGGCCGAGGTTGTCTTCGACTTTTACGACAGGCTCAAAACCATCACTCAGGGATATGGATCCCTGGATTATGATCTGATCGGGTACCGGGAAAGCAGCCTGGTGAAACTGGATATCCTGGTAAACGGGGAAAAGGTCGACGCGTTGTCTCTTATCGTGCACAGGGACCGTGCCAGGGAATGGGCTGTGCAGGTCTGCGACCGGCTGAAGGAGGAAATTCCCCGGCACCAGTTCAAGATCGCCATCCAGGGAGCCATCGGCGGCAAGATTATCGCCCGGTCCACCGTCAACGCCTTCCGCAAGGACGTGACGGCCAAGTGTTACGGCGGAGACATCAGCCGTAAGCGAAAGCTGCTGGAGAAGCAGAAGAAGGGCAAGAAACGGATGAAGATGGTGGGGTCTGTCATGATTCCCCAGGGCGCGTTCGTTGCCGTACTGAGGTCTGATAATGAATAAAAGGGAACTTCCGGGACTGTACATCCACGTTCCCTTCTGCAGATCCAAGTGCCGCTACTGCGATTTCTATTCGATCACCTCTCTTGACCTGGTACCCGAATGGCTCGAAGCCCTGGAAAGGGAAGCAGTACTTCGGAAGAACCTGTTCCCCGTCTTCGGTTCTCTTTACCTGGGAGGAGGCACGCCGACGGCATTGATGGAGCATGAAGCAGGTCTGCTCATGGAGTGCGTCCGCAGGCACTTCCGTTTTGCAGAAGGCGCCGAAATGTCGGTGGAAGCCAATCCTGACGATGTCTGCAGGGAGAAGCTGTGCTTCCTTTTGGACCAGGGTTTCAACCGAATAAGCATCGGCGTCCAGTCTTTCGACGACGGCGAGCTTCGGCGCCTCGGGAGAAGACACACCGGCCGGAAGGCTGAAGCTGCTCTGGGTCTTGTCATGTCTTCCGGATTCGACAATGTATCGGTCGACCTCATGTACGGCCTCGAAGGCCAAAGCCTGACCAGCTGGGCTCGAAGCCTCCGGCGGGCAGTGAAATTCGAACCTCACCATCTTTCCTGCTACCAGCTGACCATCGAACCCGGAACCCCCATCGGCCGGCTGGCGGAAGAAGGCCGAATCGTGCCCATCGACGAAGACAGCGAGCACAGCTTCTTCCTTTTCACGTCCCGGTTCCTCACCCAAAAGCGGTACATCCACTACGAAGTCTCGAACTTCGCGCGGAAACCTCAATTTGAATGCATGCACAACAAAAAGTACTGGAATCGAGCCCCCTACCTGGGTCTGGGTCCCGGAGCCCATTCCTTCAAAGACGCAGTCAGGTGGTCCAACGTGAAGTCCGTCTCGGAATACTGCGGGAAGCTGTCTGTCGGTGAACCGCCGGTCTGCAGCAGGGAGGTCCTCTCCTCCGAACAGGTCCGCCTGGAAAAGCTCTTTCTCGGCTTCAGAACTCGCGCCGGCGTCGATCTTTCGGCCCTGGGTTCCATGCCGGATCCCGCTCCCATCCTGAAGCAACTGGAGAAAACGGGCATTGTCAGAGTACGCCGGGGCAAGATCGTCCCCACTCTCAAAGGTCTTCTCGTCGCCGACAGCCTGCCCCTCCTCTTTTGACCGCTTCCATCCGGGAGCCCGTCAAACCATGTCTTCAGGATCTCCGAACCTCGATGTCTTTATGGACGGCTCCGAACCAGTATAATCCTACTCTTCAGATTCCCGGCGCCATCGAAAACAAAATTTTATGAAATATCGTCAAAAAATTGAAATTCGGAGGACGAGGGGAACTGTTTGGAGCCGAATCGTGGGGGTGTGGCAGAGGCGCGGCTGAAACCCATCTCGCGACTGTGCAAGAAACGTAATCAGGGGTGCACGAATTGTAACCGGCAGGACATTCCCCGGGCCGCCGGTTTCTTTTTTCCTCATCGGGATCGACTCCAGTTCTTTTCTGGAACACATATTGCTAAAAAGTTCAGCTGACGGAGGCAGACCGTAAAGGAGGGCTGCGATTTTGAAGTCGATCGGATAGGATTGTACAGGTTCTTTTGGCAAATGCGTGCCCGGACCGTTGTTGCACAAAGGTGGAATAAACACACAGCAACGTCATTCCCGCAGCACCGTCATTCCGAAAGAACGTCATTCGGGATCGTTGTGATGCCATCGATCCTTTGTGCGAAGAGCTCCGGATGGGTGGAAAGCATCGGAGGCACTTCTTTGGCGGAAGGACCATTATTCAGAACCTGGCTGTGAGCCCAAATCCGACCGCCTGAGATATCGTGCGGGCAGAACTGAATGGGGAGCTTGCCATTAATTGGAAGGAGAATTCTAATGTCAAGATCAAGGAAATGGATATGGTTGAGTTGTATTCTGTTTATCGCTTCGGCACCTGCGGTTTTTGCGCGTACTCAACCTGCTGAAAAGGAAGGGGTCCTGGTGGGCCGCATCTCGCACGTGGAAGGGCAGTTGTTGAGATACGTGCCCGAGGAGCAGGATTGGGTGGCAACGGTCAAGGATGCTCCTTTCGGGCTGGACGATGCTGTCTATTCCGAGCAGGAAGGCAGGTCCGAATTCATCATGCCCAACAACAGCTGGATCAGGATCGGGGGCAGTACCCAGATTCAACTGCTGACTCTAAAGACCGATGTTACCGCGATGGATGTGGCATCCGGTGTGGCGCGTTTCTACAGCAAGGGGAACTCCGCCGTCATCAAGGCAACGACGCCCTTCGGTTATGTGATGGCGCAACCGGACTCCATATTCGACCTCTACGTGGGAGATCAGTCGATGGAGGTCATTGCGATCAAGGGGGAGGTGGACTTCATTCACGAAGCCACCGGAACGAGGTATGAGGTCATGCCGGGTTCTTCTTCCGTTGTGGCCGATGAGCGGCTTGTGACGGCGGGGGAAGGGCAGGTGGATGCCGACTGGGATGACTGGAACGCTGAACGGGAAAGAATCTGGTCGAAAAGGCTGGAAGTGAAGGGGGATTCCGTCCGGTACCTGCCGCCGGCCATTCGCGACGATGCCTACGCTCTGGAAGAACACGGCCGGTGGGAGAGGGTCCGTTATGAGAACTCGTACCGTTATTTCTGGCGTCCCGTCAACGTCGGCGTCGGGTGGACTCCCTTCTCGGCAGGAAGATGGACGGTGTGGTACGGAGACAACTGCTGGATACCGCATGAGCCGTTCGGATACGTGACTCACCATTACGGCAACTGGGTATATGTGGGCAACTACTGGTACTGGGCTCCTCCAGCCCCGGCAGTCAGCGTCGGAGTAGGCGTTGCCCCTGGGCTCGGCATCGGGATCAACTGGTATCCCGGCCGGGTGGCCTGGATACACTCGGGAGTCAACGTCGGCTGGGTCCCCCTCGCACCCATGGAACCCTACTATACACATCGCTACTGGGGGCCGCGCACGATCGTTGTGAGCAATGTCACCAATATCAACATCCACATCAATCGGTTCAGGTACGTGGACCACGCCGTGGTCATCAACCAGAACAATTTCTACAGCGTGAACAATTACCATGACGTGAGGGTAAGGAACATCAACCGGACCACCATTATCAACAACTACAGGCCGGCTCCCGTGGTCAACAACACCGTGATCAACAACTACACCAAGATCAATCAGAGATACAATTTCACGAACGTCAACGTAGTGAACAAGCCACACCGGACCGTTGTGAACAGGATCAGCAGAAATGAGCAGATCGCGAGGGATCAGGCGAGAGGATGGGATGCCAGGGTAGTGAGAGACAATGTCGGCAGGGCGAAAAGGGGTGAAATCGACAGGCGTGCAGTTGTCGACCGTCCCAGGGTGACCAACCGGATTGTTCCGGCCGCCGAGGTGAATAAGCCTCAAGACGCAGTTCGTTTTCAGCAAAGGGAACTGAAACAGAGGGTGAGGCCGGTGAAGGAGGTCCAGGGGGCAGTAACCGATGACCGCCGGCAACGACGCGATCTCAGGCCTGAAGAACCACCGGAGCGGCCGGACGGATCGACTTCGACGGGTGATCGCATCAGGCCGCCCGGGCAGCGGAACGAGAGAGTGCGGGGCGAACAGACTCGGGAGCCTCGCAGCCCGAGGCAGGAGCGCCAGGAACCCTCCACGCCGAGGGTGCAGGAGCGCCAGGAACGCCGGGATCGGACGGAGCCCGGAGTCCGGGAGCCCCGGCAGGTGAAGCCGCGAGAGGAATCGGAAGGAGTTCGCAGCCCGAGGCAGGAGCGCCAGGAACCCTCCACGCCGAGGGTGCAGGAGCGCCAGGAACGCCGGGATCGGACGGAGCCTGGAGTCCGGGAGCCCCGGCAGGTGAAGCCGCGAGAGGAGCCGGAAGGAGTTCGCAGCCCGAGGCAGGAGCGCCAGGAACGCACGACGCCGAGGGTGCAGGAGCGCCAGGAACGCCGGGATCGGACGGAGCCCGGAGTCCGGGAGCCCCGGCAGGTGA
>JABUEY010000115.1 GCA_013314815.1 Syntrophobacteraceae bacterium | reverse complement strand
ACGAGGCCACGGCTTATTTTTCCGCGATGGGCGAAAAGTGGAAGTGGCTTTATCTCACTGCAGTATCCATTCAGGACGTCAACGGACAGGTCATCGGCGCCCTCGAAACCCTTGAAGACATCACTGAACGCAAGCGACTGGAGGAGCAGCTCCATACCCTGTCCCTGACAGACGAACTCACAGGCCTTTACAACCGCCGGGGATTCCTGAGCTTTGCCGAGCAGCAGCTGAAGGTGGCAAGAAGGATGGAAAAGAGCATGATCCTCTTCTTTGCCGACCTGGATAATCTGAAACGGATCAACGATACGCTGGGCCACCAGGAAGGAGACAATGCGCTTCTCGAGGTGGCATACATCCTCGGGAAGGTATTCAGGGAATCGGATGTCATCGGGCGAGTGGGAGGAGACGAGTTCGCCATCCTTGCCATGGATACCAAGGAGGAAGCGGGGGGCTCTCTCATTGGTCGCCTTCACGACGCTCTTGCGGCTTCCAACTGGAGCACCGGCAAGTTTCAGCTTTCCCTGAGTATCGGCACGGCACATTTTCACCCTGACCGTCCTTCTTCCCTCGATGACCTTATGATCCAGGCGGATACGGCGATGTACGAGGGAAAAAGGAAGAAGAACAACGGAGGGCTACTGGACCACTGATGTACTTATGCCGATGCTCAGGGACGCCGGGCATCGAGGCAGGAAGGATCACGGAGCGCCGTGCGCACCTTCTTCGCAATGCGGACCCGGGAAAAAGGGCTCGACATATGGCACTGCCCGCATCGATCACGCGTCGGGGAACAACCGTGCGGCCTTTTCCCTCAGCTTGTACTTCTGCACCTTGCCGCTGGCCGTGAGTGGATACGAGTCCACAAAAGCCACGTACTTCGGGACCTTGTACCGGGATATCCTGCCGCGGCAGAAATCCATGACGTCTTCGGGCGCGTAATCGTAGCCTTCCTTGAGGATCACGAAGGCACAGACCTCCTCTCCGTACTTCTTGCTTGCGACCCCGACGACCTGCACATCGAGGACACCTTCCATCTTGTAAAGGAATTCTTCGATTTCTCGAGGGTAGATATTCTCCCCGCCCCGAATGATCATGTCCTTGTAGCGGCCGGTGATGGACAGGTATCCGTCGGCATCAAGAATTCCCAGGTCCCCCGAACGAAGCCACCCGTCGGAGTCGATGGCTTCGGCGGAGGCTTCCGGCATGTTGTAGTAGCCTTTCATGACGTTGTAGCCGCGGCAGCAGACTTCTCCCTGCACTCCCGGAGGCAGAGGCTTCCGACTTTCCGGGTCGATGATCTTCACGTCGATTTCCGGCATGGCCCGGCCCACGGTTTCGACCCGCCGCCGCACATCGTCGTCGGTGCGCGTCTGCGTGAGCACGGGAGAGGCTTCAGTCAGCCCGTAGCATATGGTGATTTCCCGCATGTTCATCCTCTCCATCACCTCTTCCATCACCCGGACAGGGCAGGGGGATCCGGCCATGATGCCCGTTCTCAGAGAACTGAAGTCGAACTTGTGGAAAAGTTTGTGCTCCAGGATCGTGATAAACATGGTGGGAACTCCGTACAGCGCGGTGCACTTCTCCTGCTCGACAGCGGCCATGACCTGTACGGGATCGAAGCTTTCCAGGATGACGAGGGTGCTTCCGTGGTTTACGGCCGCGAGGACCCCCAGCACGCAGCCGAAGCAGTGGAAAAGGGGCACCGGCAGGCAGACGCGATCGCGGGGTCCGAGCCGCTGGTTCTTGCCGATCCAGTATCCGTTGTTTCCGATATTGTAATGGGTGAGCATGACTCCTTTTGGAAACCCGGTAGTGCCGGAGGTATACTGCATGTTGACCACGTCGTGGACATCGACGAGGGCCTGTCGCGCCAGGTATTCCTCTTCGGATACAAGGCCGCTCATGGTGAGCAGTTCCGGAATGGTATACATGCCCCGGTGCTTTTCGTGGCCGAGGAAAAAGACCCGCTTCAGGTGAGGAAACCTCGAACTTCTCAGAAAACCGCGCTCTTGAGTCTTCAGTTCGGGAACCAGTTCGTAAATGGTCTGGACGTAGTCCGTGTCTTTGAACCCGTCCATGATGAAGATGTTTTCTGTTTCGGACTGGCCGAGGAGGTAAGCCAGTTCGCTGATCTTGTAGTAGGTGTTGACGGTGAGCAGGATGGCTCCAATGCGGGCGGTGGCAAACTGGAGCGCCACCCAGTAAGGAACGTTCGTGGCCCACACAGCAACCTTTTCACCCTTGCGGATCCCGAGAGCCATGAGGCCCTTTCCCAGGCGATCCACCAGGTCGGAGAATTCACGCCAGGTCAGGCGAAAATCCCTGTCCACATAGATTACGGCTTCGTTGTCCGGATTATTGCGAACGCTTTCGTCCAGGATCTGCCCCAGGGTGAGCGATCGCAGAGAAGATTGTTCCATGTTGACCTCGCTTCCGAATCATTCCGGGATATACAGGACGGCATAGATTTCGGCCTTCGACTCACCTTTGCAGCTTACATAGTGAGGGACAACGGAATTGTAGTAGATGCTGTCGCCGGGCCCGAGATCGTAGGTTTCCTGCCCGTAAATGACTTCCACTTCACCGGAGAGAACCACGATGAATTCTTCACCTTCGTGGGAAGACAGCCTCTTGTCTATGGCTGATTCGGGCAGGATTTCGATATAGAATGGCTCCATGTGACGGTCCGACTTGCCTCGCCCGAGGGAATGGAACCTGAGTGCCACGGGTTTTCCCTTCCCCTTCAACATGCTCAGTTCCTCCTTGCGTTCCGCCAAACGGACGATCAGCGGGTCGCGGCTGACCTGGTCGTCCATAAACGTACCCAGCCGCACTCCAAGAGCCCTGGCAATCTTGAGAAGCGGGCCGAGTGAAGGATACACGTTTTCCTCTTCCACCGCCTTGATGAATTCAGCATCCAGCCCGGTTCTCTCCGCGAGGTCGCCGGCGCTCATACCGCATCGTTCTCTGTAATTGAGTATTCTGGTTCCGATCTTCTCCGGGTTCAAAGCAGATCCTCCTGAAAAATTGAGTTGAATTTCCACGGAAAAACAAATTTTCCTTATAGCGCTTATGCCTTTTCGACGAAAGCAGAAAATCCGCAGCGTGCTCCGCAGAGTTTGGTCCATCCGGCAAACGAGTACCCGCGGGTGCTTTTTCACGCATCCGTTGCTTTCCAGGCATCCGGTGGTTTCCACTCATCCGTTGCCGGATGAACCATTTCTTACGGGCCATGGTTGTAATCCTCCTGGTTTGGGATGGAAGTTTGCCCGAAGGTCTGGCTCCGCAAGGTGCCGTCAGCGGTGTCGTCGGCAGAGGTGGATCACAAGAATTCATTGTGTTAGGATGGACGTGGGTGCTCAAATGCGCACTTTTTCCCAATATCACTGGAGGATCCACGCTGCCTATGCTGTGGAGGAGATCGAAGCACGGGGTTTTCAATATTGCGCACAGGGGAGCGCGCTCTCTTGCTCCCGAAAACACTCTCGCAGCTGCACGCAAGGCTCTGGAATGCGGAGCCGATATGTGGGAAATCGATGTCTGCCTCACCAGGGACGGCGAACTCGTTGTCGTTCATGACGACTCCCTCGAACGCACCTCCAACTCGAAAGCCATCCGTCCCGAACGCAATCCCTGGCGGGTGCATGAATTCAGCCTGGAGGAAATACGCCGACTCGATTTTGGTTCGTGGTTCATCGACACCGATCCCTTCGGGCAGATTGCGGCTGGATGGGTGTCTCGGGAGGAAGCTGCGAGTTACGCCGGCGAGCCTGCTCCGACACTCGAGGATGCACTCCTTTTTACCCGGCGTCATGACTGGCTGATCAACGTGGAGATCAAGGACCAAGCCTCGACTCCAGGGGATGCCGTCATCGTGGATAAGGTCGTGTCGACCATCGAGACCCTCGATATGGAGCAGAGAGTGATTGTCTCCTCGTTTCGGTACGACTACCTGGAAAAGCTCAGAAGCCTGAACCCGCACATCGCCGTGGGGGCACTGGTCCTGCAACTGCCTGCGGACATTGTCGGGCTGCTGAGGCGCCTGGGCGCCGAGGCTTGTCACATCCACCACAGTGCTGTCGATTCCGCATCCATATTCCACCTCCATGCATGGGGTTTCAAAGTGCTCGTATGGACGGTGAACGACGAGGGTATGATGAGATCGCTCATCGATGCCGGCGCAGATGGACTGTTCACCGATTTTCCCCAGAATCTCACTCGAATCCTGGAATTCGCATGACCATCACCATACTTGCCGCTCTGCCCCAGGAATATGCTCATTTCAAACGGTTGACCGGCAGGTGGCGCAACGTTCAGGCAGGGCCGTTCAAGATGTCTTTCATCTTGCGATCGGGCATAGAGATCATGCTGATCGAGACGGGGATGGGGAAAGGACCGGCGATGGAGGCTCTTTCTGCAGCTCTCGGTTCCTGCACCCCGGATCTGATCATCTCTGCTGGTTTTGCCGGGAGCCTCTGCGGGGCCGCACAGGTTGGTGGTGTTTTCCTTGCCGACCGCTTTGAGCTGCATTCGTACGACACGGAAGTGGAGTGTGCCGAGTCCTATCTGCAGGACATTCCTGAGAAGATGCGGGGATTCTGTGCAAGATACGGAGTCGGCACGATTCGTGTCGTGACCGCAACCCGCCCCGAACCGAAGTTCGCGGCGTCGAACAGATGGTCCGACAGGCCGTCGCTGCTCGACATGGAAAGTTTCTACGCCGCCCGTTCCGCCTATCCAAGCAAGACTCCGCTGCTCTGCTTCCGGGCGGTAAGCGACGGCCTGGAACACGAAATCGATTTTGATCTCGGTGCCATCACGGATTCGCGGGGGAGAGTAAAGATCGCGGCGGTGGCTGCCGCCGTTCTTGCCAGGCCGCGGCTGATCAAGTCCTTCGGCATGGCATGGAGGCGGTCGAGTCGGGCCGGCAGAAGACTTGGTGAGGTCCTTTTCTCTCTACTGAACCTTCCCGCTGCGGATCTTTTCGAACTCGTTTCCGGCTGCGTCGTCCGGAAGGAGGAAATGGAATGACAGCTCGGAGGCGAATGTCGGAAAGTCCGAAAGGTGTGCTTCCACGTGCCGGCGGCTTACATCGGCGATCTTGTAGAGAGTGAAAAAAACGCAGAGAAGCGTCGGATAGAAAAGGACTATACATCCCACCACGCCGAGCAGTTGCTCCCCTATATGGAAGGTCACGACAAGGTTGAAGGCAAGAACGGACACGTAGAGCAAGGGCCCGATGAACCGTGTCCAGGGGGTTTTTTGCAGGAAGGTATCGGAATCCTGTTCGAGGCGAAGCGATCTGTCGAGGAGTTGAAGGGTACCGACGAGCACGAATCCCACCAGGAGCCATCCTGCGAAATTGCTCATGGGAATGCCGAAGTAGATTCCGGGTTCCCGGTATCCGTAGATCTGTCCCAGGAACCAGCGGTATCCCTGGAGGGCCACGGGGTCGGTGATGATGTCGAGGAGCACGAACAGGAAGGATCCCAGGACCAGGGTCTGCCATGACCTGCGAATGCGACGCGTTTCAAGCACGTAGATCCTGCCCCTCGAGGCCAGGACGGGGCTCAGGAGAAAGACGGCCATGGAATAGCTGCAGTAGGACAGGAAAACATAGGAAAGCGAATCCATGAACGGTACGCCGAAAACCCAGAGTTCCTTGTCCATCGTATCGTGGATGTAAAAATAGTCTCCATAGGGGAAACCCCAGTGTATGGACGAAAATTCCGATATCCACGCCAGGAAGTATCCCGCCGGGATGTAGACGAGGGTTCTCTTCCATCCCATGTGGGATGCCCCGGCGACCAGGTAGACAGACAGGAAAACGAATACATAGGGACGCAGCAGCAGCGTTCCCCAGATCAGCCACGGTATGTCAGACATGGATGTTCCACTTGATCATCTTCAGGAGGTCTCTGCCGTTCATCTCCCGCACGACGGTGGGTTCGTACCCGCAATGGACCATGCATTGAGCGCACCTCGGATCTTGACCTGACACGTAATGCTCCCAGTCTGTTCTTTCCATGAGCTCCTCGAACGACGGATAGTGGGTATCGGTAATCAGATAGCAGGGCGACTTCCAGCCCTGGGGATTTCGCGTGGGATTGCCCCAGGGAGTACACTGAAGGCGCCGCCTGCCGCACAGAAAGTCCAGGTAAAGCGGATTGCTGATGAGAGGGAATCGTTTTTCCCAGTTGCGAATCCTCTGGAACTTGTCCATGATTTCGCGTCGAGTGAGAAAGACGTCTTGGGAAACGTCTTCATAGCTGAAACCGGGAGCAACGAGGATTCCGTCGACATGGGAGTCGGTCAGCTGCTGAAAGAGCCTTTCGAGATCGCCGACATCCGTTTCACGATAGACGGTGGTGTTCGTGCTGACGCGAAATCCACCGGCCTTTGCCGCCCGCACTCCCGCCAGTGCCTTGGCAAAGCCTCCCTGCCGCCCGATGATCGCATCGTGGACAGGTTCCGTGCCGTCGAAATGCACGTTCCACGTAAAGTGGGAATGAGGGCTGAAAAGCGGTAAGGCTTCCTCGAGCAGGATGCCGTTCGTACAGAAGTAGATGTGCTTTCTCCTGGCGAGCACTGCATCGACCAGCTCCCGTATGCGGGAGTAAAGCAGCGGTTCACCTCCCGTGATGGTCACCACGGGACTTTCGGCTTCATCCACAGCACGGAGGCATTCTTCGAGAGTCATCTCCTGGTGAAGGGTGCCGTGATATTCCCTGATGCGTCCACAGCCGGAGCAGGTCAGGTTGCATTTATGGGTGGGTTCGAGCATAAGCACGAGAGGGAAGCGTTCCCGCCCCCTGATTTTCTGTTTGACCAGGTACGCGGTCATGGCAGTATAGAGACTTAAGGGGAAACGCATGGCATCTATCATCCCTTTATTGTAAGGTCATTTCCGAAGGCATCTCAACAGAATCGAGAGCCAAAGGTGCGCTCCTCATGCATAGCCATTGTCCCTGAACCAGGCTACGGCATCCCGAAGAGCTGTTTCGACGGGTGTTTGAGGAAATCCAAGTTCACTGACCGCCCTGGTCGAGTCAAAAAACATGCGTCTGCGCGCCATCTTGACTCCTTCTAAAGGAATGAGCGGTTCCTTGCCGGTGACCTTCGAAAGCCCTTCGCACAGGCGGGCAAGGTGATAGATAGGCCTGTACGGCAGGCGGATCCTGGGAGCAGGCACGTCTGAAATGCTTTCCAGGAGGGCGAAGATCTGGGCAAGAGTAAGGTTTTCGTTGCCCAGAATGTACTTCCCGCCGGTCCGCCCTTTTTCGAGTGCCAGCAGATGTCCTTCGGCGACATCCCTGACATCGACCAGGTTGAGGCCCGTATCCAGGTAGGCGGGCATGCGCCTGTTCAAGAAATCGACGATGATCTTTCCTGTCGGAGTAGGCTTGTGGTCGCCGGGACCTACCGGGGTACTGGGATGCACCGTTACAACCTGCAATCCCCTGGAGAGAAACCCCTCCGCTTTGCGTTCCGCCAGGTATTTCGACCGCTTGTAATGCCCCACCATATCATGGATGCCGACCGGGGTATCCTCGTTTGCAGGCCTGCCGTCGGCGTTCAAACCCAGGGCACCCACACTGCTCGTGTACACGACACGCTCGACAGCATTTGCGAGAGCGGCATCGAGTACATGGAAGGTGCCCGTCACGTTGGTTTCATAAATTTCGGAAGGATTTCGAGCCCATAGACGGTAATCGGCAGCAACGTGAAACACCACGTCGCACCCTGCCATGGCTCGACGGATCCCGTCCCCGTCCCGCAGGTCTCCCGTGGCCCATTCGATTCCATCGGGCAGGTCGGGATGCGTGGAACCGGGCCGACGAAGTCCTTTGACTCTCCATCCTCTTTCCAGCAGTACCACCGCGACATGACAGCCTATGAACCCGGTCGCTCCGGTGAGAAAAGCAGTGCCCATCTCCGGTTCTCCATCCAGATGATCAACGACATCCAGCCAGCGTGCACTTCCATATATCAGAACGGGAGATGTTTTAAAACCCTCGACACGCAGGGAAAGAAAGGAACCGCATCAACTTCACTGCAACAGGCCTTTTAGGCATTCCCTTGCGGCCTTTCGAGCTTCCTCCCGGCTTGCTCGATTCTATTTGTCTTTGTTTCCGAGCGCCTTCCCGCCCCGACCTTTTTCATTGACAGCCGAAATGGTGTGGAGTAAGCAAAATTATGTCCAAGACCTATGGAATCGCCTTGATTTTATTTGGGATAACATACTCTTGCAAACCATGGGAGACAGCGATGAAAGCAAGACACCTGTTGGGTTTCATTTTGTTATCTTTTGTGCTGCTGCCTGCAGGCGCGGCATCGGCTCTGGAAGCGATCAAGATTGGAGCCTATCTTCCCATGACCGGCGCGGTTGCGGCGTATGGTGAAATGGAGTGGACCGGGATTCAAATTGCCAGGGAGATGGAGCCCGAGGTGTTGGGGAGGAAGATCGACATTGTCCTGGTGGACACGAAGAGCGACAAGATCGAGGCGGCCAACGCAGTAACGCTCTTGATCGAAAAGGAGAAGGCTGCCGTCATACTGGGGGAAGCGATCAGCGGCAATACCATGGCGGGGAATCCCATATCGGAGGCTGCGAAGATCCCGTCGGTGAGTCCGAGTGCCACGAACCCCCTGGTCAACCAGGGCAAGCAGTTCGCCTTTCGTGCCTGTTTCATCGACCCGTTCCAGGGAGAGATAGCCGCTCGCTTTGCCAGGAATGAACTCAAAGCTCAAACGGCCGCCGTCATCATTGACATCGCACAGGACTACTGCGTGGGTCTCGGGAACTTCTTCGTGAAGGAGTTCGTGAAACTCGGAGGGAAGGTGGTCTCCACAACCTACATCCAGACGGGGGACCAGGACTTTTCCGCTCAACTTTCCGCCGTCCAGGCTGCAAAACCCGACGTCATCTATGCTCCGAACTACTACACTGAAGACGCCCTGATGGCGAAGCAGGCCAGGGATCTCGGCATAAAGGTCCCCATTCTGACGGGGGATGGTGCCCAGGCGGATACTCTGCTCCAGGTTGGCGGATCGGCGGTGGAGGAGATGTACTTCACAGGACATTTTCATAAGGAGGCTGCGGGCAGCCAACGAGCAAAAGAATACATCAGGCGATTCGAGGAGAAATACAAGAAGGACGCGGACGCATTTGGAGCACTGGGAGCCGACGCATACTTTCTGCTGGTGGACGCTATAAGGCGGGCCGGGTCCACGGATGGTGTCGCGGTAAGAGACGCACTTGCGGCCACCAAGAATTTCGAGGGAGTTTCCGGATTGATCAGCATGGGCGAAAACGGAAATCCCATCAAGAGCATGGTCATCAACAAGGTGCAGAACGGAAAATTTGTGTATGTGACCACGGTCAATCCGTAGCGGCAAAGGGCTGAAACCGTGCGGAAGCGGCAGAGGCCTCCGGCGGTCGAACGACCGATCCACCCGGTGCCGAAAGGGCGGATTGAATGAGATGACCAGGCAGGGGAACGTATTGTTCCTCTGCCTTTTTTGTCGTTTTCCAGTTTTGGGTTGTCAACGTTCTCTTCCGCGGATACGTTTCAGGAATCAGAAACAGGCATCGGAATTCTTCATGGTGTTCCCGCCGACCCTTGCCTGGAACGAAGAGGGTATCGAGTGACGTCGACCATATTTCTCCAGCAGTTGATCAACGGAGTATCCCTGGGCAGCCTCTACGCGCTTGTGGCCATCGGGTACACCATGGTCTACGGCATCCTGCGCCTGATCAATTTCGCTCACGGCGATCTGCTCATGGTGGCCGCTTACACGGCCATATACGGCATAGCCGTGTTTACTCTTCCATGGTATGTCAGCTTTCCGCTGGCCGTGCTCTTTACCGGACTGACGGGCATCCTGCTCGATCGGGCGGCTTACAAACCGTTGCGTTCCGCACCTCGCATTTCTCTGCTCATCTCTGCAATCGGCGCTTCCTTTCTGCTGGAAAACCTCGCGCTGGTGGTGATCGGCGGTGTTCCCAAAGCGTTTCCAAGGCCTGAACCGTTCGACAGGGTAGTCGACCTGTTCGGCCTTCGTATCCAGGTGCTCACGATCTATACACCCATCGTCACCCTGGTGCTTCTGCTGGCACTTCTTTACATCGTACACCGGACGAAAGTGGGCAAGGCCATGCGAGCCGCATCCAGGGATTTCGAAACGACCCGGCTTATGGGTATCAACGTGGACCGCATCATCTCCGTCACGTTTTTGCTCGGTTCCGTCCTTGCCGCTGCGGGCGGTATCATGTGGGCGATGAAGTACCCGCAGGTCAACCCGTTCATGGGGGTTTTCCCCGGCCTGAAAGCCTTCATTGCCGCCGTGCTCGGGGGGATCGGAAATATTATGGGGGCCGTGATTGGAGGCTTCCTGCTCGGACTGGGAGAGATTCTCATTGTTGCCGCGGTGCCCGAACTGGCCCAGTTCCGCGATGCCTTTGCCTTTGTACTGCTTGTTCTGGTGTTGCTGTTCCGCCCGACGGGGATCATGGGGGAACCTTTCACAGATAAGACTTAGGGCTGCCCCCTTGAAGGAGGAGCATGGACAGAGACAGACTGAAGATTTTCCTCAACGGAGTGACCCTTGTCGCAGTGTTTCTCGTACTCTTCGCTTTCAGCCGCTACGGGACTGACTACCAGGTGCGCATCCTGAACAACATGGCCATTTTCATCACTCTGGCGGTGAGTTACAATCTCGTCAACGGTTACTGTGGTATTCTTCACCTGGGCCCCAATGCATTCGTGGCCATCGGCGCCTACACTTCGGCGCTCCTCACCATGACTCCCGCCGAAAAACAGATGAATTTCATTATCCAGCCCATTGTGTGGCCGCTGAACGTAATCGAAGTCCCCTTTGTTCTCTCCCTGCTTGCCGCCGGACTGACAGCGACCCTTTTCGCGTTCCTCATCAGCTTTCCGGTGTTTCGGGTGCGAGGAGATTATCTTGCCATTGTCACACTGGGTTTCGGAGAAGTCGTACGAGTGCTGTGCAATGCGCTGCAGAACGTTACCAACGGCCCTCTCGGGCTCAAGGGACTTTCCCCCTGCACCAACCTGTGGTGGACCTGGGGGGTTGCAGTCCTATCGATGGTGGTCATTTCCAGGCTGATACACAGCAGTTACGGCAGGGCCCTGAAGGCCATACGCGAGGACGAAACGGCGGCGAGAGCCATGGGCGTCGACCCTTTCCAACACCTGCTCCTTGCGTTTCTGATCAGCGCATTCTTTTCGGGTGTTGCGGGAGGGCTTCTCGCTCATCTCATCACCACGATTTCCCCCACCCTTTTCACCTTTCTCCTCACATTCAACCTGCTGATCATGATTGTTGTAGGAGGACTGGGCAGTACGACGGGGGCTGTCATCGGGGCAATGCTCTTCGCCTGGGGCGGCGAGGCTCTTCGAATCGTCGAAAAGCCCATGGACCTGGGCTTTGTGATCATCCCCGGAATCCCTGGCATGAGAATGGTCATCTTCAGCCTGCTTCTCATGCTGGTCATCCTCTTCGCTCGACGGGGAATCATGGGAAGAAGCGAGTTGAACTGGGAAGTCATTCTGACTCGACTCGATCGGCTGCGAAGACCATAGAGGAAAAGGTTCGATTGGACGATTTTTTCAAACTGGATGGAATCACGGTGCAGTTCGGCGGCCTCGTGGCCGTCCACAGGTTCTCGCTCCACCTGGAGGAGGGCGAACGGGTTGGACTCATCGGGCCGAACGGCGCCGGGAAGACAACCGTTTTCAACATCGTATCCGGGTTTCTAGCCCCCGGCTCCGGGAAGGTATACTGGAAAGGCAATGACATCACCGGGCGGCCTGTTCACGAAATCACCCGGCTGGGCATCGCGCGCACCTTTCAGAACATACGGCTTTTCCCGGATATGACCGTCCTCGAAAACGTCATGGTTTCCTTCCATCACAAGCTGCGGTCACATTTCTGGCAGGCCATGTTCGGCCTGCCTTCGTACCGGCGTGAGGAGTCCCTGCTCAAATCCGAGGCGATGACATACCTTGAGGAACTCGGACTCTCACACCTGAGTGCCGAACGGGCGGGGTCGCTCCCCTACGGACAGCAGCGCAGGCTCGAGATTGCGCGGGCGCTGGCCATCCGTCCCGGGCTTCTGCTGCTGGACGAACCCGTGGCGGGAATGAATCCAAGCGAGTCACTGGAAACTGCTCAGCTTATTCTCGACCTGCAGCGTAAATATCCACTTACCGTTTTCCTCATCGAACATGACATGAAGTTCGTCATGCAATTGTGCGAGCGGATCAAGGTCCTCGATTACGGGCACACCATCGCCGAAGGCACCCCGGCTGAAATTCAGCAGGACCCTCTGGTTCTCAAGGCATACCTCGGAGGCGCCTGCGTATGCTGAAGGTAACCGATGTTCATGTCCACTATGGCGGAATCCACGCTCTCAAAGGGGTCGGTCTCTCTGTGGAAGAAGGACAGATCGTTACACTGATCGGAGCCAACGGTGCGGGGAAGAGCACGGCGCTGAGGGCGATTGTCGGGCTTGTAAGAACCACTTCGGGTTCCATCCGATTCTGCAACGAGGAGTTGACCGGACTTCCCACACACCGGATTATCATGCGCGGAATCGGAATCAGTCCCGAGGGGCGAAGAGTCTTCCCGAATCTCACTGTGCTGGAAAACCTCGAGCTTGGAGCCTACAATCGGAAAGCGGGGGAGTTCGCCGAGCAGCTCGAGTGGGTGTATGCGCTGTTCCCGCGGATGTTCGAACGGAGCAGGCAGCTTGCGGGAACATTGAGCGGCGGCGAACAGC
>JABUEY010000114.1 GCA_013314815.1 Syntrophobacteraceae bacterium | reverse complement strand
AAGCATCTTGCAGACTTCTCCTCGCCTGCCGGTGGTTGGATTTGGCAATCAACCAACTCGCCCTTGGGCATCTGGTGGATAGCCGTCGCGCCAACTCGAATGTTATAAATCGATACGACACGGTCTCGAAGGCGGGAATCCAGGAAGTGCAACTGTGCAGGGTGAACCGTTTCAGGAAATGGGAAAGAGTTTGGAAGACAAGAGGGACAGAGCAAGGCAATCCCGGGTGGAGTGAGAGAGCTTCATGGCGAGATTTGCGTTTGGACTGGATTCCCGCCATTCGCGGGAATGACGGTGGGTATATTCGCGGGGATGACGTTGTGATGCCCTCGATCCTTTGCGTGAAAAGCACCGGGGTACTCGTTTGCCAGATAAACCTTATTTTTATGTTCTTCACGGAGAAAGGAGAAGCCAGGAAGATGGACACATATCTTGAAACCTACTGGCAGAATCGGCTGAACAGTTGCAGGGAGGCCCTGGAGGAGAACCATTTTGAGGCCTTTGTGGCTGGGGATGCCGCGGAGGCCCGGGAAATCGTAGTCGGCAGGATTTTTCCTCAAACCAGTGCCCAGGTGGTATCGTGGGGAGACTCGATGACCCTTCATGCCACCGGGATTCTTCAAGCCCTCGAGGCCATCCCGACGGTGCAGATCATCAGAACCTTCGATAAGAGCGTCTCCAGGGCGGAAATCATCGAACGCCGCAGGCAGGCACTTCTTTCCGATCTGTTTCTGACTGGCAGCAACGCCATTACTGAAGACGGGCAGCTTGTAAACCTGGACATGATCGGCAACCGGGTGGCCGCCGTCACGTTCGGGCCGCGGCACGTGGTGATCGTGGCGGGAAGAAACAAGATCGTACCCGGCCTCGAAGCGGCCATCTACCGGGTCAAGGAATACGCGGCTCCCGTAAACGCCATACGCCACCATTTCAAGACGCCCTGCGTGAAGACTTCGACCTGCGCGAACTGTAAGAGCCCGGAGAGAATATGCAATGTCTGGACGATCACCGAGAAGTCTTTCCCCAAAGGGCGCATCAGGGTGATTCTCATCAACCAGGACCTGGGGCTGTGATCTGCCGCGCATGGAGCGCTGCTCCCAGGGCTCCAACCATGTCGGGGTCTTCCGGGATATGGGGAGTATGTCCCAGGTGCTCTTCCAGTATGAACCGGACGCAGAGATTGTGAGCGACCCCGCCGGCAAAAAGGAGCGGCGGCTCAAACCCGACTCGTCGCAGCATACTCACGGTGCGCCGCACAATGGCCAGATGAAGACCCATGGCGATATTCTCCGGCCGTTCGCCTCGAGCCATGAGAGACGTGGCCTCGCTTTCAGCGAACACCGTGCACATGCTGTTGATCGGAATGCGCCGATCCGAACGCATTGCGAAATCTCCAAAAGATTCAAGAGGAATCTGGAGGGCGGTTGCCATGAATTCGAGGAATTTACCCGTCCCGGCGGCACAGCGGTCGTTCATTTCGAACCTTGCCACCTTCCCGGCGGCGGTGAGGCATATGACCTTGGTGTCCTGGCCTCCGATATCCAGCACGGTGCGAACGTCGGGATAGACGAACCGGGCCCCGAGAGCATATGCCTGAATTTCCGTGATCACATCCACGCGCAGTTTGTCGAACGCATCGGCAAAGAGTCTGCGCCCGTATCCCGTGGCAACCACCGTCGATACGTGGACGCCGTCCATGAGCTTCATGCACTGAGCCAGGGGATCAAAGGTCGTCGGAAGCTTCACCCGGTGCTCCGGGCTGCCGCCGTTCAAGACAACAAGTTCGATAGACCTGGATCCAATGTCGATCCCGGCCACTCTCTGCGGATTGTCCATTCCTGTTCCGTCTCTGCCCGGCCGGCACCAGGGTTTCGTTCGAATGGTCCTCTCCGGCCTATCGAATCATTTCTACAAAGGCTTCTACTCGGGTCTTGAGCTGTTCCACGTCTTCCATGCTGTAATCGGTTTCAATGGAAAGCATGGGAACACCCACTTTCTTCAAGGCCTTTTCCACCTTGAAAGCTTCCATGGCGTAAGGCTGACAGAAGGTCAACCCGTAGTGGACGACTCCCTTCACCTTGAGATCCTCCGCCATTGCGACGATATTGTCCAGCCGCTCCCTGTTGGGAGTAAAACACGCACAGTCGATGCGCATGTAGCGGTTGACGATGGCATCGATCATTTCGTCGAGAGTCTCCCCGTCCTCAGCGACCAGGTCCCTGGTGCTGCGCGTGCCTATGCAGGATTCCTCGCCCACGATGACCGCCCCGGACGATTCGATGATATAGGGAAGCTTCCAGTTGGGCACGGCCATGGGACATCCCGAAAGCATCAACCTGGGCACATCCTTGGGCACAATGCCCTCGCCCGACCTGACCCGTTCCTCCAACTCGTCGCACAGGTTCGAAATGCTCGCGGTGAACCTCACCGGGTCGTCATAAAAACTCACCTGGTTTACCAGCAGGACATCGCGGCCGGAGATGGGAACCGGACTTGCCGCCCTCAGACGGTTCAACCGCTGAAGCACCTTCCTGCGCTCGTTGACCACCCGGATGGCTTCTCGAAGCTTGTCCGGCGTGACGGTTCGCCCCGTTACCTCCTCGATCCTGCCCTTGAGCCTCAGGACCTCCGCCCTCCACAAGTCCCGGTCACAGGCCTGCTTCATCTGTGGAACTTCCATTACGTACACCGGAGCATAGTCCGAAAAGATCTCGTAGGCCTTTTTCTTCCCGTCGCAGGTGGTTTCCCCCACCACCAGGTCACAGGATTCGATGTACGGGCAGAGTCGCGACAGCTTGAAGCCCACGAAAGACTTGATCAGGGCACAGGTATTCCGGGGAAGAATCTTCTCGGCGGCATCCTTTCCTGCTTCCGCTCCCGCGCACAGACCGACCTGCACGGCATCCGCGGCCAGCACTATTTCCTCGGGCACGAAAACACAGAAAGTGCCGATAACCTTCCTGCCTGCAGCTCTGGCCTCCTGGAGCTCCCTGATGCGCAGACCGTGAACCTCCGAAAGAACGAAATCCAGGTATTCCATGCCTCGCAGGCGCCCCGCCTGGCTGAGATAGATATCCCCATAGAATTTGCCGAGCACTTCCAGGAGCCCGCCGTGAGCACCCAGATCGAGGTTCAATTTTTCCCACATTTCATCGTATGAAGACGCCATGAATTATTCCTCCAAATCTTGGACTTCCGCAGCCCCTTCCCTGGATCTCTCGCACACCGCACGTCGAGACGTGCATTCACACCTGCTTGATTATAAATATATGCATCTTGTCGATCAGGCAAATCGGAACGAACGATGGATAATCCAACGGGCATCGGAAACGTAAGCGAAATCCTGCGGATAAGACCGATCCCTTGCAGCATCCGCGCAA
This sequence comes from Syntrophobacteraceae bacterium, assembly GCA_013314815.1. Taxonomy (GTDB): domain Bacteria; phylum Desulfobacterota; class Syntrophobacteria; order Syntrophobacterales; family Syntrophobacteraceae; genus JABUEY01. The sequence continues at coordinate 9,526 of JABUEY010000114.1, read as the reverse complement.
TCATTCAGAGACTCATATCTTTTCATGTCACATCTTCTCGTTGACCTGTGCAGAGTCAAGAACGCCATGATAATCTCATAAGCGCTGAATCCTGCACTGCAAAACGGGGGCTTCATTCAGGTTCTTCCGGCAAACGTGTGCCCGGATGACAGTTGTCGCACATGGGTGGAATACACCTGCAACGACGTCATTGCTGCAACAACGTTATTTGGCATTACAACGTTATTCCGCATCACATCGTCATTCCCGCGCGAAAGGCGGGAATCCAGGAAGGGTAACCGTGCATGGCGAGACAATTTTGCGGGAATGACGTTGTGATTTTCGCGGGAAGGACGTTGTAATGCCGAGTGACGTTGTGATGCCATCGAGCCTTTGCGCAAAAAGCACCGGATGCCTGAAAAGCATCGGAGGTACCCGTTAGCCGGGTAAACCCTGATTCAATGGGGCGCATCGCCGGAAGGCGCAGGGTAACCTCTTCGACTCACCCGTCAGCTGATCTCGCAGGCGTCGAAGGAGGATAACCCGCCGAAGTGTGTTCGGAAGCTGATTCTCCCCGCACAATCGACTGCCATAGAGGAATGTATCCACAGCCTCCACGCGGCAGCACCGAGACGAACATACAAACAAAGAGACTTCATATCCAGGTGTCGAGAAGTACGATGGTCACCCTCGGGACCGCGCTTTCACCTTTCATTCTTCAGCGGGTTCGGGAGCATACGGCGGCTCCACGTTCTTCACGTTTCTTGCCGGCCAGGCGTGAATGACGGCCTGAACGAGGGACGCCAGGGGGATGGCGAAGAACAACCCCCAGAAACCCCACATGCCGCCGAACACCAGTATGGCCACGATGACAGCAAGGGGATGCAGGTTCACGGCTTCCGAGCAAAGGAGGGGAGCCAGAATATTTCCATCCAGGGTCTGGATGATGACATACGTGATCACCAAGTAGCCGAAGTCTGAACTCCACCCCCACTGAAAATAGCCTATCAGCACCACGGGCAGAGTCATGAAGATGGCTCCGATATAAGGGATCAGGACAGAAACCCCGATGAAGAAGCTGAGCAGCATGGCGAACTGAAGGCCGAGGATGGCAAAGGCCACATAGCTCACAGCCCATACGATAAGGATCTCCCACACCTTCCCCCTGATGTAGTTGCCGATCTGGCGATCGACTTCCGTCCACACTTGGACTGCCAGGCTTCGGTCTTCCGGCATGAACCGGGTCAGCCACGTGATGATTCTTTCCTTGTCCTTGAGAAGAAAGAAGACCAGGAAAGGCACGAGGACCATATAGACGCCGATGGTGATGATGCTTCGCACGGAAGCCACGGAAAAGGTGACGACGCGCTGGCCGAGGCTGGTGAGTTCGGCACGCAGGACGTTCATGACGTCGAGAATCTGCTGCTGGGATACATAATCGGGATAACGTTCGGGAAGCCGGGACAGTTCCTTCTGAATCCATGTGATCATCGAAGGCAACTGCTGCACGAGCTGGCCCACCTGCTGCCACAGCAGGGGGAGCAGACCCAGCAGGAGGAAGGTGACAAAAACCAGGAAGCTGGTGAAGACGAGCAGAACCGCCACCAACCGCGGTACTCTGCGCCGTTCGAGAATGCAGACCAGGCCTTCGAGCAGGTAGGCGATCACAACACTGGCAAGAACGGGAGCAAGCATGTCCCCAAGGAAGAGGACGATAGCGGATCCGGTAATAAGTATGACCAGGAGGATGACCGCCTGGGGATCTGAAAACTGGCGCCTGAACCAGTCTTTGATTACATCCATCGTCGTATCCATTCCGAAAAACCTTGAGCACTTCCGTCACCCTGATTATCATTTACCAGTTGAACATGCGCATAGATCCGAGGGCAGACCGCGATGACCGGCAGGGGTACCGGTCGGCGTTCGACGAATGAGTTCATGGAACGATCCGTTCAGAGTTCTCTTCATAACAGATAGACCATGGATTTCGCAAGACAACTCGAAGGAATCTCAACAGGTGCCGTAAACCGGGATCATGATCAGCCGCCAGGCTGATGGACGAGCTCAAGGTGACCGGTGCAATCACGAAACGGTAGACGAAATGAGTCGGCTCATGGACAATAGACGGACAAACCGGAGATGGAGACTGCCGGCATTCCTTCTGACGGGCATCGCCGCCCTGGTCGTGCAGGAGGTCTTCTGGCGCCACAGCCTGATCAAGGCAATCGAGTGGTCCACGGAAAACCCTCAACTCGCCCTGACCAACCTCCTCCTGATCTACTCCTTCATGGCCGCCGTCATTGCGCTTGCCGGAAAGACCATACCCGGTCTTTTCGTTTCCTCGCTGGTGCTGGGCACCTCTTACTGGATCAATACCGTAAAGGTCACCCATCTGCATCAGCCACTCTTCGCATGGGACCTCCTCTATTATCAACACATCTACGTGCTGCTTCCCCAGATGCCGATCAAACATTTTTACGCCTGGGCGGCGGCCGTCCTTCTGCCGGCGGCTTTTGTCCTGGTCTTCATCCTGTTCAGACGTGAAAACCGCATCCGGCCGATGTACCGCATTTCCATGTTGTGCGCCGCATTCCTGGTCCTGGCATCTTTCGTATACCACCGGGAACTCCCGGGCGATCTGCCCTCCGTGCTTTCAACCGAAAACGCCATATGGGACCAGCGATCCAATTATGCGAAAAACGGCTTCCTGCTGGCTCTTGTCCTGAACGTGCAGCCCATACTCATCGATGAACCCGACGATTATTCCGAAGAAACGATAAGGGCACTTACAGCGGAAATCCACAGGGGCGCCGACCCCGTCCCCCGATCCGTCCCGGCGGAACCGGTAAACCTGATCCTCTTCGTAAGTGAATCCTTCTACGACCTGATCCACGTGAATTACCGCTCAGACGAGGATCCTCTCTGGAATTTCAAAAGCTACCTGTCCCGGTTCCCCACCTTCCGGATGGCTTCCCCGGTGTTCGGCGGCAATACGAGCAACGCGGAATTCGAGATACTCACCGGCCTGACCAATGCCTTTCTCCCTGCGGGAGCCGTGCCATACGACCACTATATCAAGAGGGAGACGCCTTCCATCCCGCTCATCCTGAGAGACAACGGCTATCGAACCGTTGCCGTTCACCCTTACCATGCCTGGTTCTGGAACCGGCACCAGGTCTTCCCTCTTCTCGGATTTGAACAGTTTATCTCGGCAGCGGACTTTTCCGAAGACACGAAGCGAGGCTGGTTCATTTCCGATGAGGCCCTTGTGGACCGTGTCATCCGTACGGTTGAAAAAACCGGGGGACCTTATTTTATTTTTGCCCTCTCCATGCAGAATCATGGAGTCTACGACGCCGGTCGATACGCGCCCGACGAAGTGATGGTGTCGGGGGAGTTCCCTGAGCGGCTGCGCCTGTCTCTTCAGACCTACGTCACGGGGCTCCGGGATGCGGACCGGCAGCTGGCAAGACTGATCCGTTATCTCGAAACCCGAAGCGAACCGGTGATCCTGCTCTTTACGGGAGACCACCTGCCCGGCTTCGGCAAGGAATTCGCCCTCTACCGGGAATCAGGAATCATCCGGTCCCGGCCCGGGGATTACACCAGGGAGGAATACTTCCACACGTCCAGCGTGCCGTGCCTGCTGTGGTCCAACCGGCCCGAACTGCTGGCCTCGACCCGCTCCCTGCCCGACCATATCAGCCCGATCTACTTCGCCCCCCTGCTTCTCGAGCGGATGGGCATCCAGGCTCCGCCCCATTACCTCTATCTTTCTCGAGGCCTTCAGGATTATCCCGTTCTGCACCGGCGATTCATGAGAAAGGCTGGAGGTGAACTCGTCGATTTTTCAATCGACGAACACCCCTTCCTGAAGGGGCTTGAACTCCTTCAATACGACATCCTCTTGGGGGAAAGATATTCCCTCAAGCATGGACCGACCGGCCCGGACAGCCCCATGCCCTTCGTAAGAAAGCCCGGCTTGCTTTCATCCCTGGGAAGCCGGTTCAGGGGCCTTTTTCGACTCTCGTGAAATAAGGACTGGGGGGCGATGTGCAGCCTGGTTCGAGGGGGTCCTGCCATGGACCGCCCGGCGCACGTCGGCCGGGCAGCCCGTGGGGAAGGTATGGGCCGTTACGGATGATAGTTGAGCCGGTAGATGGTTTCAAAGGAGTTGAAAAGATCGATGTACTGTTCGAGGTACCTGGACAGGAGGAAATTCTGTCGCACCTTCTCCCTTCCCTTCTCCCCCATCTCCCTGCGCAGATTCTCGTCTTTCAACAGGGTCACGATTCGTTCCGCGGCCTGTTCGACGGTGGAAACCAGGAATCCGTTCACACCGTCTTCGATCTGGTAACGGATGCCTCCCACGTTGCCCCCGATGACGGGCGTTCCCTTCCACATGGCTTCGGATACCGTAAGGCCGAAGCCTTCCCTTATGGACTTCTGTAGCACCACCGCGGCCCGGGCCTGGAGCGCGTTGACCAGGGCGGTATCCTGCCGGCTCAGAATGATGATGCGTTCTTCCTGGCAATCCAGCAGGGATTCATAGACCTGCGTGCCCTCGGGGTCGTCCGTCGCCACATTGCCGAGGAGCACCAGGGTACAGTCCACTTCCCTTCTCGCTATTTTGAACGCATCGATGACCCCCTGAGGATCCTTCCAGTAATCGAAGCGCGAAATCTGCACCACCAGGGGAAGATCGTCGGGAATGCCGTAGTGTTCCAGGCGCTCGTCGATCTCCTGGTCGTCGAGCTCCCTGTTCTTGGTCGAAAAGGGATCGATGGCCGGAAGGAAGAACAGGGTCGGCGTCTTCAGGTTCTGCATATACTCCTTGATACTCAGTATGACCGCATCGTACTTCTCGATAAACGGAACGAAATAGTGCCACAATTCCTTGTGCGGACACGACAGATCCACATGGCATCTCCAGACCCAGGGCCCCCTCTTGCGATAGTGTTCGATCATGGGCAGTGGCTGGGGATCATGGATAATGACCATATCGTGTTCAAGATAATTGCGCAGGGAGTTTTCCCGGATCACATCTTCATAGATCTGCTTCTTCCTGTCGCTCAGGTTGATTTCACCCCCCTGAAGTGCGTTGTGCATCTTCTTGGTAATGCTGAAGAAGTCGGGGTTGCCCTGGATGACTCTCCATTCGGTCCTGATTCCGAGTCCGTTCATGAGCAGCACAAGAGGGCCGAGAAGCTCGGCCACCCCGCCTCCGTAGTACGTTGAATTCACATTGGCCACATAACGATCCTGAAAAGGCCTGGACTTGTCGAGGATCCGTTCGACGGTCTCCGCCCCGACGTACCTTTCATAGTCTTCGATGCGTATACCGCTGTGCAAGTATTGACTTTTCATCCTCACATCCTTTCTTTCCGTTGAATGCCCGTCCACTTCGGCCCTCCGACGAACGGGAGTATCCTTGGCAGCCGGCTTCCTGTACTTCGCATGATCGCACTCGGCAGGCGCAAGGTTCCGATCGAAACAGGACCATCCGCCACATCGACCCGAAAGTCTCCCCCCTTCCCTGAATGATCGACAGGCAGGTCGAAGCCACTTTCGAAGCACTGCGATTCAAGACTGCTCCAGAAATTGAGGAAGAGGGCAGGAAAGCTTTTCAACATCATAAATTAATCACTGGGAGCCTGCCTGGAACAGGATTGTTTAGAAATAACGCCGGAAAGGTATTTGATCTCTCTGCATGGGCGGGGAGAAAGGGTTCTCGCGCGGATGCCTCCCTCCGCATCCATTTCCAGATCAGCCAAAGAACGGAGGAAAGCGCCGTTCTTCGCGGATTCAGCCGTGCAACCCGGGAAGGCAACCACGCGGGGCTGCTCGGCGGCTGCCGTTCCCACACATCCTGTCCTCGCTAATCCGCCGGGCACAAGATTCCGAGGCACAGGAACCCCGAAGCCTCATGAGCCGGTCAAGACGGAAACAAAGCTGTTCTCGAACCCTTGGACAGAAGGTCTTTATTATGGTTCATCCGGAAAACGAGTAACTCCGGTGCATTTCACGCATCCGGTGCCATTCGCGAAAAGGGTCGATGGCATCGGGAGGTCACTTGACATCGGAACATCATTCCCGTGGTTATTACAACGTCACTTGGCAACACAACGTTATCCCTCGAATATTACACCGTCATTCCCGAATCACACCGTCATTCCCGCAAAAAGGCGGGAATGACGGTGTGGAGGCAATGACACTGCTGTGAGACTGACAAGGTTGTGAGACTGACGATGTTGAGTAAATGATTTCGTCGCGGGAACGATGCTGTTGGGGATCTCTTCCTCCTTTGAGCGACAACTGTCCGGGTCCGCGTTTGTGAGAAGAACCTTTACAATTGCCGCAATGGCGGGAACCAAGGTTCCAAGCTCCAGAAGGCCGGATTTCACGGGACCGGGGCGAGAACGAGTCTTCCATACCGCTGGAACACGGTCAGGCCGTCACGACGCGGTTTCTCCCCTGAGACTTGGCCCTGTAGAGGGCATCGTCGGCCTTCTTGATCAGCGAATCCGATGTATCTCCCTTCTCGAACTGCGCAACACCGAAGCTCGCAGTCAGGTGATCGGGGATCTTCTCAAAACACATCTCCTGGAAGATATGCCGAACCCTCTCGGCATAGGCAGCAGACCCGATCCTGTCATTGTGGGGCTGCACAATGACGAACTCCTCACCTCCAAACCTGGCCACCACGTCTTCGAGCCTTGAACAGCTTCGCAGCACGTTCGCGAAGCATTTCAGAACCTCGTCCCCGGTATCGTGCCCATAGTTGTCGTTGACTCGCTTGAAGTGATCGAGGTCGGCCATTACGATGGCCAGCACCATCTCATGTCTTCTGGCGGCTGAGATCGCACGATTGAGCGCCTCCATGCAGAAACGCCTGTTTGCGACACCGGTCAGGTAATCCGTGTTCATCATGTTGGTGATGAACACATTGGCCTTCTCCAGTTCCCGGTTCTTCCTGTGCAGGTCCCTGGTCATACCGGCCATTTCATTGTTCAGTTCCGTGATCTTGAGGATGAGGTCGGTGTTGGTGGGCATGATCTTTTCCCCGAAGAGGATCCTTTCGCCGCCTTCATTGAAAATCCGGAAGGTTATCGAATGAATCCCCGATGGAGACTGGAAGTTCAGACGAACCTTTTCGCCGGCATCGCCCCGGGAAACCGTCAAAGCTTCAAGGCTCTCCGGGAGGAGAAAATCCCCGATTCTCCCCCCGGTCGGATCGCTATCGAGATCCAGCAACCGAACGAAGCCGCGGTTACATCCGTGTATGCGACCTTCCTCGTCCAGGATGAGAATCACCACGTCACTGAACGTACCCAGAAATTTCTTCAGCACCCCGGGATGACGTTCAATCAACAAATCCGCGGTTCTCTCTCCATCCAGGACCTTTTCCGAACCCGAACCGCCGATATCTTCCTTATGAATGCCAGTCCCTGATCTGCCCATGATTCATCACTCCGCTCTTGCAAGCCACCAGGAGCCGGCAAGCTGGACGGCTGCCTGTGCATCGGGAGCATAACCGTCAGCCCCCAGTTTTTTCCACAGATCATGTGCAAAGCGAAACAACTGCCCTCCTACCATGACACGAGTCCGATCCAGCGAACTCCGCCGGCGCACGCTCTTCACCATTTCGTTGAGCTTGTCCAGGTTGAAGGGCATGGTGACCGATATCGCCAACAGGTGAGTGGGCCTGGACATCAGCGCATTGACAAGATCTTCCACCGGAGTATTGGAACCCAGAAAATCCACGCTCCAACCGTCCAGTTCCAGCAGATCCGCAACCATCCACGCCCCAATCTGATGGAATTCCCCGGTGACACAGGTCACGATCGCCTTCCCCTTCCCGCTCCCGACCGGCGCGATACGTGGAGTCGCCACGGCAATCACCCGGGACACGACCGCACTGGCCAGATGCTCCTGGGCCACCGAAATTTCTCCCTTCTCCCACATCCGGCCCACCCGGTACATAGCCGGCTGAATGACCCTGATATAGAAATGCATCAGGTCCCTGGGCGTATGCACGATCTTTTCGGCAATCCTTAAAGATTCCCTGTGATCCCCATACAGGATCGCCGAAAGAAACAACCTTTCCTTCCGCTGCCAGTCCTCGTCGTCAGGAGCCTCCTCCCCCGGTTCCGTGCTCGAAATCCCGATGACCTCCTCATGTCTGCGCATCATCCATCGGTATATTTCGATAATCGGGCGGGACTTCGAGGGATCGAGATGTTTTTCCACCGCATCGATCCAGCTTTGGAGTTCAACAGGAAAGTAATCGTAGGAAAATCCACGCAGGTGATAAGAACGATACACCCATGGAATCATCCTAGCCAGCAACTCGAATGCGTTAAACCTGAACACGTTGGCCATGAACTGCGCATGATTGCGATGGTTGTCCAGCATGATCGAAAGAGGGTTGCCTCCCGTCAGGCGAGTGACGGACGGGTTCTCTTCCAACGCCCGGTCCACATGAGCCGTGAGAAGATCCCTTTTCTCTTCATAGGCCGCGGCCGCATCCGACGAAACGAGCGGCAGACGCACCGCTTCCCCGATGAGTTCATCGAGCGTCATTCCATGCCTCCAAGTGGCAAGACCACATCCAGGGAATGGAAACCCCGGGGTCAAGAATACGGGAAAGCATCGCCAAAACGTTCAACGAATCCGTCCCGACTCGCGCATTCGAAAATTCCGGCGGTTTTCCTTGGAAAGCCGTAGACTCTGGATACCGTTCCGCGGGTTGCGGCAGTGCAAAGAGGTTCGAGAAATCGAGCCGAATTCTCGACGACTCCCGGGCAGACATGCCGCACCGCAAGGAGGGGGCCGGGGATGGGCCCCGTCCCACACGGGACGTCGCCCCATCCCCCTGTTCGGAAGATATCTACCGATTTTCTTAGCGGGAACCCTGTATCATCCGTCAACCCCTCGGAATCTTCGACAGAACCGGGGACACCCGGATGTACCGTATGACATATTTACATTAGCATATATCATGCCAGGGCCATCATGACTGGACCGATATGCTTTTGAGACATGGAACACATTGATAAGACATATAGTTACGCGAAATCGCGAAAGAATTCTTCGCGAGACAAAACGGGAAACCTTTCGGCCGATCTGTCTGATAATTTAGACATTTGGTTCGATCCAGCAACGATCAAATCAGTTAATCCATTGAAACGAATACGCTAGTTAAGGCTAGTCTAATATTCTATACGCAATCTATAATATTAGACTACAATAAATGTGCGCAAAGTCATCGGCAGTCCGAAAACCCATTCAAATTCGTCTCCGGCAGACGAAGTCATGAATTTTCGAGGTTCCTCCGGCAAACTTCCATGAGCCGTGTGTTCACAACCAACCATGAAACCGTTTCGCCATGCACGGTTACTTTTCCTGGATTCCCGCCTTTGAGACTGTGTCGTAATTGTAGGGCCTGGGAGTGGATTTTTATGGTTTAATAGGAATAAAAAATAGGCAAATCGGAAGGTTATGTGGTATAGTGTAGCCCTGAGAGCAGGAGGAAAAGGGCTATGGC
>JABUEY010000113.1 GCA_013314815.1 Syntrophobacteraceae bacterium | reverse complement strand
GGCGCTCGGGTTGCTCCCCAGCAGAGCCCTATCTTCCGGGCGGGCAGAGGCAAGATAGCACACAGGAGAGCTCAGCAGACAGAGCGCAAACCAACAACAGAGGTCGGCCAGGGAAGCAATCCACCTCAAACAAGACCGATTTCTGTCTTGACAACGGGGTACACCTCAACCGGAGGTACCTGTTTTCCGGATGAACCAATGTTGTGAGAATGCCGTTGTTATGCGAATGACAATGTTCCAGGGATGAAGTTGTCGGGGAGAAGTGACGTTGTTGCGGCTGTATTCCTCCTTTGAGCGACAAATGTCCGGGTGCGCGTTCATGAGAAAATGCCGGAACCGTTTGGCCCGGTTTTCTAGAAATCAGCTGGTTATGAGTCTTATGTGCTTGGTCTGGCCGACAGTCTGATGTGCCCACTGATCTCGGTCATGGAAATTTGCCGGAAGAATTCGAAGTTCAGTCTCTCCCTGTACATCTTCGCGATGAGGAGCGCCCGGCACGAACAGCTTCACGAAATGTGCGGCGAAAAGTCTTGAGTATTCTCCCGCCTGTTCTTATAGATGGTCGTAGAACGCAATTCTTGCCTTTCCTTTTTTTCCTCATTTGACGAGGGTTCAGGATCATGAGTGATTCCCATCCGAAGGTGCTGTTGACGGGTGCTACGGGTTTCGTGGGAGGTCGTCTTCTGCCTGCCCTGCTTGAAGCCGGCCTATCCACAAGATGCCTGGTGCGATCGGCCGAGAGGTTCAGGAAGCCGGGGACTGGAGGTCCGGGTTTTGAAACGGTCGAAGGAGACCTGCTCGACCCCGGCAGCCTCGCACGCGCTCTGGAAGGTATGGACGCTGCCTTTTACCTGGTCCATTCCATGGGAGGGCGGAGCATATCCCGGTACAGGGATTACATCGACCGGGACATCCGGGCCGCGGAAAACTTCGTCCGGGCCGCGGATGCAGCAGGAGTGAAGAGAATCATCTACCTGGGCGGGCTGGGTGAAACGGGAGACAACCTTTCCGACCACCTGTCCAGCCGGCAGATGGTTGGCGAGATCCTCCAGTCCGGGCGTGTCCAGACGACGGCCTTGCGTGCCGCCAACATCATCGGTGCGGGTGGGGCGCCTTTCGAAATGCTGCGCTACCTGGTGGAGCGTATTCCGCTGATGGTCTGCCCGCGATGGATCGACACGAAATGCCAGCCGATCGCCATCCAGAACGTCATCGAGTACCTCCTCGGATGCCTGCTTCAGCCGGCTGCCGCAGGCCTGACCCTCGATATCGGAGGCCCCGACATCATCACGTACCGGGACCTGATGCTGATCTATGCCCGTGCCCGAGGCCTTAAACGCGTCATCGTTACCGTACCGGTGCTTACCCCGAAGCTCTCGTCGTACTGGATCAATCTCATCACCCCCGTCCCCGCAGGTGTGGTCATGCCCCTGGTAGAAGGGCTGAAAAACGAAGTGATCTGCAAGGATAACCGCATTCTCGACCTCGTGCCCATCCGGCTCATCCCCATGGAAGAAGCCGTATGCATGGCACTGGCCGAGATAAGCGAGGGGCCGGGCAGGATTCCTTCCATGCAGTCGTGTCTCATTCGTGACGTGTGACGGCTGCGTTGGAAAATCAGGTCGGTGTGCGTCAAGGACCGGTGACGGTCGAGATCGATGATGATGTTTGAAGAAAGCGAAATCTGTTTGAAGAATCTTGCCGGGCGGAGGGATGTCCCCTCTTTTATGTCAGGCACAACGCCAGCGGCTGAAACGCCGAAGCACTGGAGCTTTCAGGGGTCGCCGGGGAATTTGCCTTGCTGGGAGCGGCAGTGCTGTCAAACCGCCTCTACCCGGAGAGGTTTTTATGAAGAAGAACGACACCCCCCCCCGTCCTTCCCGCTCCCCCCATCCCTTCCATTTTCCGGAAAAACAGTGAATCGCGCAGGAACCCCGGCATGCTCATCATGGAATTTCTGATCGTATACCTGCAAAGTTACAGCCTGCCCATGCAAGTGCCCACCAGATAACCGGAAATGCTGTTTCTTGTCTCAATAAGAAGACGCTGTTTCATCGGCGAGCAGGATATCCTCGTGGTCGATATTATCCCCAAAGGGCGACAGCGATATACGGAAGAAAGGAAGGCAGAATGGAATCCGCTGTGCCTCCTCCATCTCCGTTACCTGTAAAGGATTCGCCCCAAGTCTGATTCCCGCTGCCACGCGCAGACCCCTTTCCGGTGGCCCTCTAATTGCTGTGCCCCCTTTCAGCCCGCCTTGGAGGGAGCAGCGGAAAACGGCTGGAGAATCTCTTTCGGTTTTACTGAACCGTTTTGGAATTGTCGGCCCAGAATGAAATGAGTTCTCCATTGTAGGAACCCCGCCTGCAAACACTTTTTCAGGTTCATCCGCAAAAGGAGTGCATCCGGTGCTTTTCATGCATCCAGTGCTTTTCACGCAAACAATCGATGGCATCCCAACGTCATCCGGGCCGGCATCATAACATCATTCGGCGTCCCAACTCTATTCCGGAGAAGACCCCAACGTCATTCCCGCGAAGATCACAACGTCATTCCTGTTAAGACCCCAACGTCATACAAAGGCGGGAATCCAGTCTCAACGCAGATCGCGCCATGAAGATCTCTCCACCCGGGATTGACCTGCTCTATCCATCGTGTCTTCCGGGCTCTTTCCCATTTCTGAAATTGTTTCGCCATGCACGGTTACCCTTCCTGGATTCCCGCCTTCTCGGGAATGACGATGTGTAGGGAATGAATGACGTTCTTGTAGGGCTGACGTTCTTATAGGACTGACATTGCTGTGGAACCAACATTCTTGAGGGAGTGAGATTGCTGCAGGTGTAAAGGGTTGGAGACATCGGATCCAGACGATTCTTTCGTTCCCGTTCCGCTCACAAAGGCGGCTTTCTCCTGCTCACGTGTTCCATACTGTATGTAGGTCTAAAATACGGTATTCCGCACCGGTCAAATGAGGCCGATACCCCATTTCCTCATTCCGGGCAGGAGATGAACTTGAAGGAATGCTATGACAAGTTTCGACCCGGCAGAGCGTGTGAGAGCGGCAGCTGCCGTTCGATTCCTGAGGATCGGGCTCCCGTTTTCTCTATACTTTTCTGATAATTCCAGCTCACATTGCACTGATGATCCGCAAGGATTTGCCCTTAGGTTCTCAACCCTATGCTCCACACCTCTTCTCTTTCTGCTCATCATTTTTGTGCGAATATGGGTGAACTCGCAAACAGTCCGCAGGCGCTGGTCAGAAGCTGAATAGCACCGGGATAGGATGATGCAGGTGGAGACGGCATTTTTCGGGATCATCGAACTTGGCGGAATTTCTGACAGAAGGAGGTGAGGCTTTTCCTGGGGGTGGCATTCTCGGTACAGTGGCTCGAAAGGTTTCTTGCTGCTGAAGGGGGAACGACATGAAAAAAGGGGAGCAGTCATGAAGAAGCTTGTACGCAATCATCGTTTCTTGTTGTTTGTCGCTCTGGTGCTGACGGGTGTCCTGGCGTTGTCCTGTCCGGCCCATGCTGCATGGCACATGACTCACGGGACCAGCGGCCATGTTGAAAGGGAGGCGAATGTGGAAAACGTCATCCATTACCTGGGCTGGGGTCTCGACATCAGTCAAAAACCAGGCACCAGCAACTGGGTGCACTATGCTGTCCCGACTCTGGGGGATAAGAAGGTAGGCGCTCAATATGTGAGGCTTATATTCCGTACATACAGTGCCGACGCCTGGGTATCCGACGTCCATGTGTACAATGGGCCCACAAAGATCAAGGAATTCAAGGGAAGCTGGTCGGGGAACAAAACCGTGACGTTGAATCTGGGAAGTGTGACAAGGTTTAATCAAGGGCTGGGTATTTCGGTGAAGATCAATGCGGGCGTGGAGATGATGAGCCACCGGGTGATCTTTTTCGGAGCGGGGGCAGACTTTGTGGACCAGTAGGCTGTGCAGACGGCACCTGCGGGTCATTTGCCGGCCCTGTTCGTCTCATGGTCGCCAAGTGGGGGCCGGGACGATGGTGTGAAAGTTGATCGTGTCTCGATGCCGGCATGATGCCCCGAACGGCAAAACACAAACGTGACGAACCGGCCGATACAGAAACGATCCGCAGGGAGCCTCTCACGTCTTCCCTTCTCTCTTTCTCATCGGCAACGTATGCTTTTTTCGCAGCAGGCGGGTACTCACTTTTGGAAAGATCGCTTTGTCTCGGAGCGCCTAGGCGCAACGAAGTTGACGAACGCGACAACAACGACGAGAAGGAAGAGGGCGAGAATCCAGGATGTATGGCCCACAAGGAGGCCGAATGCCGTCCAGGTGGCAAGCGCGGTGAGAATGGCGATCAAGACTGACGGGAACATCTTCTTCTCGTTTCGCATCATCAGCACCAGGAGGTGTGAAAAGAGGATGGGGCTGCGCAGGGCTTTGCGGAACGGGCCGGAACCAAGAAAACTCACTTTCCTCCCGGGTGCGCCCAGAGACCGGTTCAGCATGCCCCAGGCCAGCAGGCAGGCCTTGCTTGCGTATTCCCACAGGATGTGCAGCGGCACGGCTCCGTGTTCGCCGGCGACCGTCTGCCTGCCCATTTCCAGGGATCTGAAATAAGCGCCCCGGTCGGTTTCGGGGTTGGAAAGCACTGAACCATCATACCGGGGGGGGAGGTCCCATTCCCTGCATTGATCCTGGTGATCGTCCAGGACCGTCCCAAGGTCCTCGTGGGCGGCATGGTGCTGGGCTGCGCGGATGAGTTCGAGCTTGAACTGGTTGTAGGCGTCTCTGACCGCGCCGGGTTCGACTCTTGCCGATACCGCCGCACATGCAAAACCCGCCCAGGCCCTTTCCAACGCGAGAAGGCGGTCTTTCGGGCAGTGGCCGAGCAGGTTTCCCAGCCTTTCAATGGTGAAGTGATCCGAAAGCCTGTTGATTCTCGATATAACGGTCGGCATGGAATCGTCATCGAGCAGCGAGTCGATGATGCGGCATATGCTGTCCAGGCGTCCCCAGAGGATATCGTTTGACCTCCAGTCCCTGCGGAAAAAGGCTGAAAAATGGGCGAGTTCGTCGCCGCTCACCTTTTTCGCCGCATCGAGGTTCGACAGCCCTTTCTGAGCGTCGACGGGACTTATGCGCTGGAACTTGATCTCGTTCGTTTCATGAACACCGCTTGCGTATTCGAGAGGAAAGAACGCCGAGTCCACCCGGTCGAATTCCTTGAAAAAGGCTGCTGTTCCCCGTTGTTCGTCATCACCGGGGATCAGGCCGTGCATGGAACAGTAGTCGAGCACGTCGGACTGCAGGGCTTCGATCCGCTGGAGTATGGTGTCATGCGGGAAAGCGATGCTCCCTCGTGACCGTTCGAGCAGACCTTTGACCTCGGTTTGCAGGGAGACCGTGGTCCCCATGAGCCGTTCTCGGGAGAGAACCCCCTTATCCCGGTCTCCGATGCTCACGACCCTTGCCACAGGATCGGCGGTGGCAGAGGCCTCGAGCGGCTTCCATCGCTCGGAACCGGCGTCCAGAAACAGGGCGAAGGTCTTGACGACATTCTGAACGACAGGTTCGATCGGCGCGCCGGGGTCCCTCTCCAGGATCCTTTCAGCCTCCTCCAGCCAGGCGGGCAGCGACAGATCGCGTAGCCTGTAAAGCGATTCCCGGATGGACCTCAGCGCCTTGACGATTCGACTCTGAGCCGCCAGGGTCGTCCGGTATTCTTCCTCTTTTTCCCCCTTTGACATTTCAAGGGCTTCATAGATCTGGTCGAGGAAGTAATAGGCCCGTCTCATGTGGTAGCTGATGTCATACGGGTCGATTGCGTCAAGAGCGTTATCGTTGGGAAAGGAAACAGCAAGCCATTTCAGCAACTCTTCGTAAACGGCCTTTCGAGCCGGCTCAGTGATGGAATGTGTGGCGTCGGGGACCGCATCGACGTCGAGGAGCAGGGACTTCGCGAGGCTGTCGAAACGCACTTGGCGGTAGATGATGCCGTCCCTGGAGGACGTCGGTCTTTCTGATCCGCTCCGGAAGGAATTCTTTGCCAGATTGTCCTTGAGGTTCTGAAACCAGCGAATACGTGCGTTATGCTCCCTGAGTGTCTCGATTTCCTCGTAGATGCTCTCGTGAGAAGGAATCGTGAGAAGCGACGCAAGCACGACTCCTAACGGGTTTGGGACTTCCTGACGTGTTGATACGGTGGTGAACTGTTCCGGATCGGGTTCGACAAAGAAGAGTCGGCGGAAGACGAGCCGGTTGGTCATGCGGTGGAAGATCGCCTTGATCACCGGGCCGAACGGTTTGTTGTCCAGCACGCCGCCATCCACGTAGGCACGGGTCGCTGCATCCTGCGAGGCGGTGTCCTCCGGCTTCCGGCCACGAGGAGACGCGGCGGCCTGCCCGCCCGCCCTCAGGATTGCGGCGGCAACGGATTCCCGGTACGCCTCGGGAACCTGGGCTACACGAAACGGGGGAAAGGCGGCGGGAAAGGTGGATGTGATCCGGGCGATGGAGGCGAGAATATGCGCCTGCTCGATTTCCCTGCCCGTCTTGGCTGCCCCCTGTTCGAGTCCCAGGCAGGCCCGGTCGGGGCGGTGCTTGAGGTGGAAGACCACGCGGTGGTTCTTATCCTGCACAGGGGTGCCCGGCGAGTCCCAGAAGGTGTGGATGCGACCGTAAAGATCTGTCCCGGTGATGAAAACATCCATTTCTCCGGGTTCGATCCTTCCTGTCGGATGAGGTTCCACCACCTGCCTGAAGGCGGCGATCAGTTCGTTCTGATAGACTTCGCCGCTCAACAGCGATTCAGGCGCATCACTTTCCGAAAGCGGACGCATCAGGGCACCGAGATCGCCCTGGTTTCTCCAGAGCCGGGATGTTTCCTTGAATTCGGCCCCCGACTCCAGAGAAGCGGCAAGCAGGAGTCCGTTGATGCCGCCGGCGGATGCGCCGGAGATGATGTCGACCACCGCGTCGGCATCGAGCAGTTCCTTGAGCAGGCCGAAGATCCCGTTGCCGACGACAAGGTCATGGAACGCCCTGGTGACCCCGTTTTCATAAACGGCCAGCGATACGCCTCCATACAGTACAAGGGCTATGCGGATCTCGTGGCTCCTGCTGCCCGGCTCGTTTCCGTAGAGAGAATGCCCCGTCATGACGGCTCCTTTCGAATGCACGGCTTCCGGCTTATGGACCATGCAATCATGTCCTGTACGGCCCTGCAGCACCCGGGAGGTGCGAATGATCCCGGAACGGGCAGCTGGAGGTTTCTATTTCTTAGAAGGGTCTCCTTCGTATCCGTATGTCTTGAAAATATCGAGAATGGTGCCGGTGGAATAGGATTCTTCCCTGTACAGAAAAGCCTTGTTGAAGGCGCCGGTCACCTCCGATATCCTCTCGTACGCATCGGCGATGCCTTCATGGAAGTAGCGCATGCTTTCCACCACGTCTTTCATCCGCCGTGCGATTTCCTGCGGGTCCTCCCCATCGGCCAGCCTGCCGATGAGTTCAAGCAGCGACTCGATTTCAATGGCCATGATGTCTTTCGATCCGCCCAGCTGCATGAGATGTGTGTTGAGGTAATGGCACATGCTTCCCGCCGCGTTGCGAAGAACCCTGTTCCTCTGGTCTTCAAGGGCCTTGGAGAGATTGTGAACGATGCCTTCGTGGTAGAGCAGGTTCCCTGAATCGTCGCTCTTGCCTCGAGCGGTGATGGTGACCTCGATGACATCTCCAGCCTTGTTCTTGAATCGGACCGGCTTGCCTTCCACGAACCCCTCATTGTAGATCTGGGCGATCAGCTCCTCTCTTTCCGAAATATCGACGTAGAAGTCCTTCACATTGCTGGCCAGGGCTTCCTCCCTGCTTTCAAAGCCGAGAAGCTGAATGCCGGCGTTGTTGATGTCGATGAACCCCCCGTCGGGAGTAATGGCAAAGGCCATATCGTTCGTGGATTCAAAGAAATCCCTGTACTTCGCTTCGCTTTGGCGGAGTGCGTCGATGGTCCTTTTCTCCTCGGTGATATCCCTGATGACATGGTCGATCCGCCGGATGGTTCCCTTGTCCGAGTAGACCACATGGCCTTCGTCGCGAACCCACTTGGTCTTGTTGTTGCTGCTGATGATCCTGTACTGAGCCTCATCGAATTCGGCCTCGACCAGGTTCCCGTAAAACCCCTCCACTTTCTCCAGGTCCTGAGGATGAACAAATTTCATGACATGCTTTTCGCCGCTGGTGAAATCCCTGAGAGGCACTTCGTAAAGGGCTTCAGCCGCCGGGTTGATCGAAAGAATGGAATAGTCGTCCGGAGAAAGCGAAACGACCACTTCGTTCATGGAAACGAGTATGCTTTCGAGGCGACCCTTGATCTTTTCGAGTTCCAGGCGAGTCTTGCGCCGTTCGGTGATGTCGGTGAGTGCACCGAGTATCGCCGGGCTTCCTCCGCATTCCACCACGCTGACCTTCATCTCGAAGATGGCCTCGCCGTCCCTGCCGGGCATGGCGAATTCCGTCCGGTCCAGCGAGGTTTCAGCAGACAGCCATTGCAGAAAGAATTCGGACACCCTCTTCCGGTCGACTTCCGAAACGAAGTCTGAAAAATAGCGCCTGGCGGCCTGCCCGGCTTCTATTCCCGACATCTCGTAGAAGGCATCGTTTGCAAAGACAATTATTCCTTCCCTGATGATCACGACACCTTCGTTGATGTGCTTCACGATGCCCTGGTAATCGATTTGCTTCACATTGCCGTGATGGTCGAGGTCTCCCTCGCATATCCTGACCACATGCACATCACGGCGTTCATTCTTTTCAGCCATGTCAGCCCTTTGCAAATGCCCGGTCAAATGATTTCCAGACGCAGATGATGTTTATTTCCGGACAATGATCGTCGCGGCGACGATCGGTTTCCCCGGTTTGAGGGACACGTGAGAGTCGGTTTGACCCGAGACCCCGAGGTTCGGACCCTGTGTCGTTTATGTTCCATGACTCCTTTGAAAAGTCAACGGATGGGCCGGCGTGAGACTCGAAAGCAGCTCTGAGCCGGGCTCCTCTGCCAGGTCGCATGAAGCATTCCTGGAGGACTTCGATTCCTGCATGCATTTCGCCTGGTTCGACGCCCCGCTGGAAAGCGGCAAAGCGGTTCCACCTCAGGGGTGCAACGGCCAGAAGATGGGCACCAGTGCAACCACCAGCACCAGGATGAGCAGGGTGAGGGGAAGGCCCAGCTTGAGATAATCTGCAAAACGATAGCCACCGGGGCCCATCACCAACACATTGGCGGGGTGGGAAACGGGGCTCGAGAAGCTCGCAGAGGCGGCCATGGCCACGGTCATCATCAGGGTGAGCGGCGAGATGTCCAGGTCGATGGCCGTGTTGATGGCGATGGGGGCCATGAGAACCACAAGAGCTGCAGTGGGGATGATCTGAGTCGCAATGGATGTGAGGATAAATATGCCCGCAATGACGGCTCGCGGACCGAATCCTCCCACCAGGGAGATCACTTTTTCGGCGAGAAAGACCGCCGCCCCGGTCTGTTCCATGGCGATTCCCAGGGGAAGCATGCCAGCGATGAGGAAAACGGCGGGCCACTCGATGTATCGATAGGCCTCCTCCATCGTAAGACACCGGGTAAGAACCATCAACAGTGCACCTATGACGGCGGCGATGGAAATAGGGAGCCAGCCCATCAGAACAGGCAGCAGGATGACGGCCATGATCCCCACCGATACGGAAGCCTTGTCGAGCCTTAGAGGTTCCCGTTCGGTTTCACTCAATACCAGGAAGTCGGGTTCCCTGCTCAACACCTTCAGCTTCTCCCTCGGCCCGTAAAGGAGAATGAAATCACCGAAACGCAATGCAGTGTCGCGCAATCCGGATCGGTATGCTCTTCCGCGCCTCCAGATCGCCAGCACGGTCAGCCCGTACTTCTCGCGAAAGTGGAGTTCGCGCAGAGTCTTTCCTTCAAGAGTGGTTTCAGGCGAAAGCATAATCTCCGACATGCCGACCAGTTCGGATTCCAGGTCACTGAGAGCCGGGTGCTGCTGGCTTTCGATGCCCAGGTCCTGCAAACCCCGCAGCACGAGCATGCTTTCCATGTCGCCCTTCACCACGAGAATGTCGCCTGCGTGCAGTATTTCGTCCGGCTTCGGCATGAAGCACTCTTCATCGTTTCGCAGGATGCCCATAACGGTCAGATCGAAACCGTCCCCGAGCCAACTCTGCTCCAGGCTCTTCCCGGCCAGGGATGATCCGTCGGGAATTCCCAGGGCGAAAAAGCTCTCCTGCAACCGAAAGTCTTCAGCCGCTTCATGGATGGCAACCGGCTGGATGGAGTCGATATCGGCTGATGCCGTCAACGATTCCCATCGTTCGCGAGGTCCTTGAAGAAGCAGGACGTCTCCGGGCTGCAGAACGATATCCTGCAGTCCGGTATGCGTGGCGATGCCGTTGCGCCTGACGGCGAGCACGTTGATGCCGAGTTTGCGCCTGATGTCTGCCTGGTAGATGGTCTTTCCGGCGAAGGACGAAGCCTCGGCAACACGCGCAGCCGCCATTTCGATCCGGTGGGCGATCATCTCTTCAACGTGCAGACTGTCGGATTCGATGGTTACGAGGCGCCGTTCCCGAAATTCGATGGGGCGATCCGGTCTTCCCTGGACCAGGAGCCTGTCGTCGGGCAGGAGAACCGTGTCCGGGCCGGGAGCCGGATGCAGGCGGCCGTTGCGGATAACGGCGAGGACGTTCAGGCGTAGAGCCGCCCCGAGGCGGCTGTCGGCCAAGGTCCTGCCGGCCAGGGGATTTCCCGAGTGAAGATGAAGAACGAACAGTCGTTCGCTCAGTTCATAGAGATCCCTGAAATCCCTGTGCCTTCGGGCTGTCTCTTCCATCGGATCACGCGCAGGCAGCACGTATCGGCCGGCCATTGCAACGAAGGCAATGCCTGCCAGCATGATCGAACCGCCGATGGGTGTGAAATCGAACAGCCGGAAGGGGGGCAGGCCGTAGTCGCGCAAAGCGTCGCTCACCAGGATGTTGGGCGGAGTGCCGATGAGAGTGGTCAGGCCCCCTAGCAGGGAACCGTAGGCAAGGGGCATCAAAAGTCTGGACGGCGGACGCCGCGTGTTCCGCGCGATGCTTATCACGACAGGCAGGAGCATGGCCGCCACGCCCACGTTGTTCATGAAGGCGGACATGGTTGCGGCTGTGATCATGATCACAGCGACCAGCCTGAGTTCCCCGCTGCCGGCCAGGCGCATCATCTGCTGCCCCACGATGTTGGCTACTCCCGTCCTGGTCAGACCTCCACTGATAATAAACATGGCCCACACGGTCACCACGGCCGCATTGCTGAAGCCGGACAGCGCCTGGACAGGAGAAATAAGGCCCAGCACGGGAAGGCTGGCCAGAACCAGGAGGGCCGTCACATCCATGCGCAGCCACTCTGTGACAAACAGTAGGACGGCAGCCACGAGGATGGCCAATACCAGGGCGATTTCAACGGTCATCGCATCTTCTTTGTCTGGAGGAAGCACCGGCAGTGCGCTCTGCCCGACGGAAGGCATGGCAGTCCCACGAATTCCGGCGGCTCAAGATTGTGCTCAATCTTCAGAAGAAGATCGTCTATAACTGAAAGGGGCTTCGTCGACGTCAAGTCGACCGCTGAACGGTTGCAGCCCCAATAATGATGCTACGATATATCGTGAGACTGCATTCTTCAAGTGCTGCTGGAACAGTCCCGGTGGAACCGGCTCCGGCGCGGACAGCCTGAAAAAGGTAAAATCAACTGTGCTGTCAATCAATCGGGATTCACCAGCGTGGTGAGCAGTGATGCTCGGCTATTCATTTCGTTCCATGATTTGCTCGATCAGATGTGGCTCAGGACCTCGGGCCTGTCGATCCTGCAGACCTGAGAAATCGGATTCATAAACGAGTACCTCCGGTGCTTTTCACGTGAAAGATCGGTGGCATCTACAACGTCATTCGGCATCGCAACCTCATTCCCGCGAGGGCGGGAATCCAGTCTGAGCGCTGATCGCACCACAAAGATCTCTCATTCTGACTCCATACTTCCTGGTGAATCCTTCGACAATGCCCTGTTTGTGATGTCCTGGCCGCTGCACCGGATTCGATGGGACGCCGACGTACAGCAACGTTTGTTCTGCCTGCCATGATGTATGTTTCGCCATGCACGTTTACCCTTCCTGGATTCCCGCCTTTGGCGGGAATGCCGATGTTGTGGGAATGTTGATGTTGCGGGTGTATTCCTCCTTTGTGCGGCAACTATCCGGGTGCGCGTTTGATGAGAAGAACCAGAAATCGTGCTTCGAGCTCCCGGTTTACCGCACCCGTTACGGTCGACACTTATCCGGATGGAATCGTGTCTGACCGATGTACCATGGTCCCTGGATGGATGCAGGCGTTTATTTCTTGATGTTTATCGGGCTCCCGGACTAAGATTAGATGTCTGAATAGATGTGCCGACGCCGGTCCAGGTGTGCCCTGCACGTATTCAATCCACGAGCGCTTGACGGCAGGTGCAGCTGCGCGGGTTCGATTTCAACCCACTACAGGTAATGCCTCGAAACGACTGTCGCCCTTTTATCCTTCTTCCGGTATCCGGGACGGAAGGTGCTCCGGGTCCGGTCGCCGGCATTCATTTCCGCATGGGAAAAGGATCATTATGAAAATTTTCGTAGGAGGTCTTCCGTTCAAAACCACCGAGGAGGAGTTGCAGAGGGAGTTCGAGGTGTTCGGCGCAGTGGATTCAGTGAAGATCATCGTTGATCACGAGACTCTCAGGTCCAGGGGATTTGGCTTCGTGCAAATGAGAGACCGGGCGCAGGCGCTTGCTGCCATCGCAGGTTTGAACGGAAAGGAACTCGCCGGGCAGGTGCTCAAGGTGAACGAGGCAAAACCCCGGGAGACCCGCACGGGGCATGGCCGCGATCGCGAGGGCGGAGGCTTCGGCTCGGGCGGTTGATCAGGGCGACCGGGTGGT
>JABUEY010000112.1 GCA_013314815.1 Syntrophobacteraceae bacterium | reverse complement strand
GTTTGCCGAAGTGGCGGAACTGGTAGACGCGCTAGGTGCAGGGTCTAGTGGGCGTGCGCCCGTCGGGGTTCGAGTCCCCGCTTCGGCACCAGAAAAATCAAGGGGGCAGCTGCCATGGCTGGTCCCTTTTTTTCTGGTTCATCCGGCAAACGGGTACCTCCGGGTGCCTTTCACGCAAAGGATCGATGGCGATACACCGTCATTCCCGCAAACTTCACACCGTCATTCCCGCAAACTTCACACCGTCATTCCCGCAAACTTCACACCGTCATTCCCGCAAACTTCACACCGTCATTCCCGCAAACTTCACACCGTCATTCCCGCAAGAGGCGGGAATCCAGGCGCCTGCGAGCAGGCGCAATCAAGGGGTGAAAGTCCCCTGCGGGAAATGTCCACTTCCGGCAGCCGATGGTAACCGCGTCGTCGCGAAGGCCGGGTGGGGAGCGACTGGAGGCGAACATGCAGTCCGCAGTCATGGCAGGAAAAAGCAGAACCTGCGTCTGGAACGGCTGGATGGTCACGCCTCGAGGGGTTCTCGAAAAGCATTCCCTTTCCGACAGGCGGGGAATGCCCCCTGAGCGGACAGCCGGCCCGTTCCCCGGGTCGGTGTTGAAGGAAAGATCGGGATGAATGGGTGATCATGCCGAATCATGTACATGGAATCCCTGCAGTCATGGGTGATTGAAGGGGCGGTTCGCGAACCGCCCCTATCTGTCTACTGTTTTCTGACGAATCTGGCACCGGCCCCGTTGAAAAGGAACCGGTGGCTCTGAGTATCGTCGGTTCCCGCAGTTACGCGAATGGAGATGCCCATGCCGCGGGAAAACCCTCTCACCCTGCCCATATCAAGTACGATGGTGTGCCAGCCGTCCTGCCATACTCCACGGAACGTTTTCGCCAGCACGTCCGCATTATAGACCTGGATGAGGTCGACCCGCGCATCCGGGCTCCCGGTATAGAACTTGAGCCTGATGTACCTGGCTCCATAAGTGGGTTCCCCGATGGTGGGAACCGCAAAATGCACCCAGTTGAAGGTGCCGGGCTTCAAGCTGAAATCAAGGCCCCAACCCAGCCTGTAGTGCTCGGGATCGACAACGTTATCCATGTATTCAAGGTTGGCGCTGTGGCCGTGAATCCACATCCACGTCGCGTGAACCTTGTCCCCGGTTGTGAAAATCAACGCTGTGAAGACAAGCATGCCCGCCCACAGCCTGGATCTTGTCAATAAGCTCCTCATGACTACCCTCCCCGTTTGGATGATCTTCGCATCAGAACCCTTATAGACTTCCATGGCGACACATCAAACAGGTTATTTGCATACAATAACCCGTATGGAATGAGGAATTCCATTTCATCTCCGGGTGGCAATCCGACACGGTCGTACTGCCCTGCAGAAGTCGGGTTCCATGGTCAGGCAGGCGAAAATAGGTCGACGAATCCACCCCGGTTTGTGCCGATTCCAAAGACTCGTTCAACACCGCGAGTCCTGGTGAACAATAAAAGGACTGCGGGCTCACCTGTCCACAGGTGTCACGATGAATTATTGAAAGGGATGCATTGAGAAATGCTTGAACCCCAAGGTCTTCTCGCGGGAATCGCATATGCGCATGGCTTCCCGGTTTTCCGTTGACAGCATTTTTGAAAAGAGAATAGATAGACGTGCAGCATAGGGATTCCAGGTTTTTTCGTTCATTTCGTTCAAGGGAGAAGCCTCGATCATGAAGCCCGGACAGATTCCACTGGAAGAGCGCATTATATTCGCACTGGACTTCGACTCCACGGAAAAAGCGAAGCAGTGGGTCGAACTGCTGGAACACCGCGTGAGGTTTTACAAGGTCGGCCTTCAGTTGTTCCTTGCGGGGTGGTTCCACATCGTGGAATGGATCCTGAACCGGGGCCACAAGGTGATGGTGGACCTCAAGTTCTTCGATGTTCCCGAAACGGTGAAACTGGCCGTAAGGCAGCTGAGGAACAGGGGAGTCACTTTCGCCACCGTGCACGGAAACGACCCGATTCTGCGGGCGGCGGTCGAGGAGAAGACAGACGTGAAGATCCTGGCCGTCACCGTGCTCACGAGCTTCGGGGAGGAGGATATGGTCGCTATGTTCGGGCGGCCGTGCAGGGTGGAAGACCTGGTGTTCTCGAGGGCCAAACGGGCCATTGAAATCGGCTGCGACGGGATCGTGTCTTCGGGGCTTGAGGCGCAGC
This sequence comes from Syntrophobacteraceae bacterium, assembly GCA_013314815.1. GTDB lineage: Bacteria > Desulfobacterota > Syntrophobacteria > Syntrophobacterales > Syntrophobacteraceae > JABUEY01. The sequence continues at coordinate 10,828 of JABUEY010000112.1, read as the reverse complement.
GCCTGAGAAGCCAACTGGGAGACAAGTTCCTTATCGTGACTCCCGGCATCCGTCCGGGCAAGAACATCGAAATCCGGGAAGACGACCAGAAAAGAATCGTAACCGCCCGCCAGGCCATACTGAACGGAGCGGACCACGTGGTAGTGGGGCGCCCCATCAGTACCGCCACGGACCCCCTTGCCGTTGTTGTGTCGATGCAAGAGGAAATCAGGCGGGTTTCGGCAGCCTGAAGACGAGGTGAAGCCGATACTCCCCGGCTGAGTCTCAGGGCCGGACGATTCCCACTGCACGACACGCTCTCCAATTCAACAACCCGCGTCGCCTGGTAGTTCTCTTCCTCCCCCGGTCGACTGCTGCAGGATCCTGCCCAACAGGGCAGCCGAGAACATGGTGTCGATTGTGTCAAGTCGCGCATGAAATAACATGATTTTGTGCATTAAATGCACATATTGCATACAGATTCATGTTGAAATTTGAAAATAATGAAATAGAATGGTTCAAACAGGACAAGAATTGGAACACTCATGAAACTTTGTAATGGGCCGGTTGCGGTTGGCGGTATATTTGCCTGTTTTTGCCTGGCCGCAACGCAGGCCAGCGCTGGAGGCGGGAAGACGGGAACAAATCGACGTCTTTCATCCACTGGATCGTCTGTCTGGGAGCTTTGAACTTCATTTCAGTTCCATGTCCATTCCTCACTGGATGCTGCAGATCGTGCTCAATCGAATGATGATCTGACCCTGCTTCGTTTTTTCCCCCGGATTTGCACTGTTTCTCCCCTGTTCGGTCTGACCGGATCTGTTTTTCATGCGGCCTCCCTGCTGCGGGGAAGATCTTTCGTCCCATCGATCAAAGTTATGCGGCTGGGAAGGCAGCGAGTCTTCCAGGCGGGGCGATTCCATTTAAGGTCTTCCTTCGGCTGAATCATGGACATTGGTTTCGAGTGGGGGTGATCGTGATTGAAGCACTTTTCAGCCAAACCATCGTGGTCTTCGGCTGCGGCAACACGCTGCTGGGTGACGACGGTTTTGGGCCGGAGGTGGCGGCTCGCCTGCTGGATCGACACGTTATTCCCGGAAACGTGGCGGTACTCGATGTGGGAACGAGCATCGGGGATCTTCTGTTCGATCTTCTCCTCGCACCTTCGAAGCCGACTCACATTTTCATCGTGGACGCCGTGTTCCAGGCGGAAAGGGAAGCGGGTGAAATATTCGAGATAGATATCGATGAACTTCCTGAGTGCAAGTCGGCGGACTTTTCGCTGCATCAGTTTCCGTCGGTCAATCTTCTCAAGGAGTTGAAGGAATCGGCCGGTGTGGATGTTCGCATTCTGGCGGCCAGGATGAAAGAGCTTCCAGCGGTCGTGCAGCCGGGCCTTTCGGAGGAGATGACCGCTGCGGTACCTGAAGCATGCCGCTGGTTGCTCAGAGAGATTCATGGAATCAACGGGATGGGGGCGCCGATGTCTTCATCGGTAAATGAATTGAACTGCGAAACATAACTGAATGAGGGTCATCATGGAGGGCAAGCCTGTTGGATCGGTGATGGTTGTGGGCGGAGGAATTGCGGGGATTCAGGCGACTCTGGATCTGGCGGATTCAGGGTATTTCGTATACTTGGTCGAGAAGACGACGGGCATTGGAGGGGTCATGTCCCAGTTGGACAAGACCTTTCCCACGAACGACTGCGCCATGTGAATCATCTCGCCGAAACTGGTCGAGTGCGGTCGGCACTTGAACATCGAACTGCTCACCCTTTCGGAACTGATCGAGGTATCGGGAGAGGAAGGCAATTTTTCCGTCAAGGTAAGAAGAAAGCCCCGTTATGTTGACATGGGCAAGTGCATTGCATGCGGAGTGTGCGCCGAGAAATGCCCGAAGAAGGTTCCTGACGAATACAATGTGGGAACTGCAAAAAGGAAAGCTATCTTCATCAAGTACGGCCAGACGGTTCCGTTGAAGTACGCCATCGACCCGGCTGCCTGCCTTTACATGAGCAGGGGCAAGTGTCGCGCCTGTGAGAAGTTTTGCCCTACAGGTGCGATTATGCTCAATGATAAGGAGCAAATACTGACTTTCAACGTGGGATCGATCATTCTGTCGCCTGGATACAGGCCGTTTGATCCCTCGGTTTACGAATTTTATGGTTACAAGAGGCTGCCGGATGTGGTGACAAGCCTCGAATATGAAAGGCTGCTCTCCGCGGGTGGGCCGAATATGGGACACCTGATGAGGCCTTCGGACGGCAGGGAGCCGGAGAAGGTTGCCTGGGTGCAATGCGTGGGATCCCGGGAGATCCATCGTTCGGGAAACGGGTATTGTTCGAGTGTCTGCTGCATGTATGCCATCAAGCAGGCGTTGGTCACGAAGGAGCATCTTGCCGGGCGGGAGTCGGAGCAGACGATATTCTGCATGGACATCCGCAGCCCCAACAAGGAGTTCGAGAGGTATCATGAAGACGCACGTGCGAGGAATGTTCGGTTCATCCGCTCTCGTCCCCACTCAATTGACCCCGGCAAGAACGATACGGGCGTTTCCATCACCTATGCGACGGTCGGCGGCACCCTCGTCACCGAGGAATTCGACATGGTTGTCCTCTCCATTGGAATGGGTGCTTCAGCAGACGCCAAGAAACTTTCGGAGATTACGGGCATAGAACTTGATCCCTATGGTTTTGCCAGAACCGTGGCGTTCGATCCGGCCGCTACCAGCAGAAAGGGCATTTATGCGGCGGGGGGCTTCATGGCTCCCAAGGCGATCCCGCGGGCGGTGACCGAGGCGTCCGCAGCAGCTGCTGAAGCGTCCAGATCCCTTTCGGCGGCAAAAGGAACACTGACGAAGCAAAAGGAGTATCGTCCGGAGAGGGACATTGCGGCGGAGGAACCCAGGATCGGCGTCTTCGTCTGCTCCTGCGGCATGAACATAGCCGGGGTGGTGGATGTGAAGGAACTGGCTGAATATGCCAGATCCCTGCCCCATGTTGTATTTGTGGAAAACAATCTCTTTACCTGTTCCACGGATACCCAGAATCTCATCGCGGAGAAGATCAAGGAATTCAAAGCAAATCGCATCGTCATCGCCGCATGCACTCCAAGAACCCACGAACCGCTGTTCCAGGACACCATGAGAGAGGCGGGTCTGAACGCACACCTGCTCGAAATGGCGAACATCCGCAACCAGAACTCCTGGGTGCATCAGAGCGACCCCGTAAAAGCCACGGAAAAGGCCAAAGACCAGATTCGAATGGCTCTTGCCAAGGCTGCCCTGAACGTGCCCATCGAAAGCCTCCAGGTCGAAGTGGTGCAGAAAGCGCTTGTGATCGGAGGAGGACTGGCGGGCATGAACGCCGCTTTGGCCCTGGCCGACCAGGGTTTCGAGACTCTGATCGTCGAAAAATCGGACAGGCTCGGAGGGAACGCATGGCACCTGAATGAGACATGGAAAGGCAGGAAGGTGAGGCCGCAGTTGGAGACTGTTATCTCCAGAGTGGAAAATCACAAAAATATCGAGGTATTGAAGAGGGCGGAAGTGAGGAGTGCGTCCGGTTCGGTGGGCAGGTTCGAGAGCGACATCGAGGTGGATGGCACAGTGCGAAGGGTAAAATACGGAGCCGCGGTGATCGCTGTGGGTGCCAGGGAGTACGAACCTACCGAATACCTTTACGGCACTGACGGCAGAGTGATGACTCATCTGCAGTTGGAAGCGAGGCTGCGAAACGGCGTGGAAGATTTCAAGAAGGCGAACAGTGTCGCCTTCATCCAGTGCGTCGGGTCCAGGGAACCCGAGAGGATGTACTGCAGCCGTGTCTGCTGCACCCATTCCGTCCAGTCTGCCATCCAGCTCAAGGAATTGAATCCCGAGATGGACATCTATATTCTCAACCGGGAAATGCGCACCTACGGCATGCGGGAAGACCTTTACAGAAAGGCCCGGGAACTGGGGGTCATCTTCATTCGTTACTACAGGGATCGGAAGCCCGACGTGTTCACCGAAGGGAACGACCTCTGTATTCGGGCTTTTGATCCCATCCTTCTGCGCCCCCTCAAGATTTTCGCGGATTATCTCATACTTGCCTCGGCCATCGTCCCCTACGACAACCAGGCCATTATCGAACTATTCAGATGCGGCCACAACGAGGACGGATTTCTCAATGAAGCGCATCCCAAACTGAGGCCCGTCGATATGTCGGTGGAGGGTCTCTTTCTTGCGGGGTTGTGCAACTACCCGAAGCCCATCGACGAAGCGGTGGCTCAGGGCAAGGCTGCGGCGGCCAGGGCGAATGTCATTCTCTCGAAAACCGTGATGCAGCTCGATCCCATCAAATCGTACGTCACCGACAGGTGTGACGGCTGTGCGCTTTGCCTGGATGTCTGTCCCTACTCGGCCATCGCCCTCGAGGAATACGAAAAGGACGGGTGGAAACACAGGAGGATCAAGACGGACAAAGCCCTGTGCAAGGGGTGCGGCCTGTGCGCCGCCACCTGCCCCAAACGGGGAGTGCTCGTCCACGGGTTCACTCACGACCAGCTCGAAGCGCAGGTGAACACGCTGCTCGATGTCATTTGATCGATATTTCCTGACGGGTGGCCGGCAGCCGCCCGAAGGTGACCGAAAGGAGTATAGAAATGTCGCAGAATTTTGAACCGGTCATTGTGGGTTTTCTCTGCAACTGGTGTGCGTATGCCGGCGCAGATCTTGCCGGCGTGTCCCGGCTCCAGTACCCGCCGAACCTGAGGCCTGTGCGGGTCATGTGTTCGGGCATGGTGCCTCCCGACCTGGTGGTATCGGCTCTGGCAAAGGGGGCGGATGGAGTCCTGGTCATGGGGTGACACCTGGGTGAATGCCATTACCTGGAAGGTAATCGAAAGGCTCTTGGCAGGGCCCAGGCTATCAGGATCGGTTTGCAGAACCTTGGTATAGAACCGGAACGTTTCCTCATCGAGTGGGTATCGTCCGCGGAGGCTCCTCGTTTTGCGGAGGTGGTGACCGGGTTTACTCGAAAGGTGAGGGAAATGGGACCCAACCCCCATCGCCTCAATAAGACGGCCAATACCGGCTGATCACCCGCAGCCGGGTTCCCGCTCGGAACCATTGCGGCATTATGCTCTGGCGTTCCTTTGCATGAGGAACGAGGGAGGAAACGATGAAGACATTTTTCAACCTGGTTCAAGAAGTTCAGAAGCCCGGACTGTGCCACCGGTGCGGCGGATGCGTCACGTTCTGCACCGCCGTGAACTACGGGGCACTCGAACTCGATGCGGACGGCAAGCCCCGGTATGGGGATGCGGAAAAGTGCATCGAGTGCGGCTTGTGCTATCTCATCTGCCCCGAGATCCATGAACTCGATGAAGAACAGAAAAGAATGACGGCGTGGAGTGAGCCGATGGGGCGTGTGCTGGGCACATCGGTTGCTCGTGCCCGGGACCCGCGGGTCCTTGAACTGGCCACGGACGGTGGAGTAGTCACGGCTCTTCTCCTGCGCCTCTTCGATATGGGCTTTATCCACGGGGCCATTGTCGCCCGGCAGGTCGGAATCTTCAGGAGGGAACCTTGGCTGGCCACGTCCAGGGAATCGATACTCGAAGCCGCCGGGTTTCACTTCGATGCATCCCACGGCATGAAACTCTACAGTGATCAATACTCGACCTACGCGGCGTCCATACACGAACTCGGTCCCATGGCCCGCAGGGGACTTCAACGCATAGCCTTCGTGGGCACTCCATGCCAGATCAAGACCCTCAGGCGCATGGAGGCTCTCGGTGTTGTTCCCGCCGATGCCATCACACACCATTTCGGCCTCTTCTGCACGGGGAATTTCGTTTTCGGAGAAGAACAGCGCCAAAGGCTCGAAGAAATCGGTGGGTTCAACTGGGGAGAAGTCGACCGGATCAATATCAAAGAGGAACTCATGATCCACCTCAATGACGGGAGCAGGAGACTCATCCCCCTCGATAAACTCGATTTCATGAAACGCTACGCGTGCCGGTACTGCGACGACTATTCCGCTGAGTATGCGGACATTTCGTTCGGAGGTCTCGGGGCGCCGGACGGCTGGACCACTGTGATCACCAGGACGCCTCTTGGAAGGGCGGTCCTGGCGGATGCAAGAGGTGAAGTGATCGAGGCGTACCGCGACAGGGACAACCCCGCTTTCGCATCCGACGTTCTGCACAAGGTGAGGGAATGGTCGGACCGAAAGAAAGCAGCGGCAAAAGAGAATCATGCGCGACTTGAGAGCAGGCCGGTGACGGTATTGGGTTGAACGCCCTCCGGCAGCCGGTATGCATGGGAAGAGGTGGATCTATGTCGGTAAAAATTGCGGAAGAATGGGTCAACGCCTGCTCGGGGTGTGAAATATCCATAGTGGACATGGGAGAACGGCTGCTGGATGTGCTGAATCTGGTGGAGTTCGTTCACATCCCGGTGCTCATGGACCACAAATATTTCGGACAGCTCGGTGACGGCAGCCGCCTGAACATCCCCGAGGCGGATGTGGGAATCATCACGGGAGGCATTCGCAATGCGGAGCACCTGGAAGTGGCCGAGGAGATGCGCAGGAAGTGCAAAATCATCATCGCGCTCGGAACATGCGCCACCCATGGCGGCATTCCCGCTCTGGCCAATTCCTGGAGGTTCGACGACGTGATGGAGCGAGTCTATTCAACGGAAACAACGGACAAGGCAGGCTTTCGACCGGCGGACGGCGTTCCGCAGGTTCTCGATGCGTGCCTGGCCCTGGATGAAAAGATCAAGGTGGATGTGCTCCTTCCCGGGTGTCCACCCCATCCGGACCAGGTGTTTTCAGCCCTCGTCGCACTGCTCGAAGGCCGTGTTCCAGAACTCCCCGACAAGAGCGTGTGCGACTGCTGCCCCACATTGCGGGAGGGCAAGGGGCAGCTCAAACGGCTGCGTCGATTCCTGGAGAATCCATTCTACAAGTCTCCTGACGAGCCCCTTGACCGGATGCGATGTCTGCTCGAACAGGGGTTCCTCTGCATGGGCCCGGTCACGAGGGCCGGCTGTGGAGGAGGTAAAGTCGTTCCCAGGTGCATCGCGGCAAGGGTTCCGTGCAGAGGCTGTTCCGGGCCGGTGAGGAATGACGGCAATCAGCTGCTCGACATGCTGAATGCCCTGGCCTCCAACGGGATCGATATCGAGTCCCTGCCCGAGTACACTTCTCTCCTCAGGTTTTCCGGCGCACATAACCTGCTGCGCCCTTCCAGCAAATAGAAGGAGTTCAGGACGATGTCGAGAACGATCCATATTTCTCCTATTACTCGAATCGAAGGACACGCTTCCATTGCCATCCAGCTGGATGAGCAGGGGAATGTGAGCGACAGCAAGGTCCACTTCATGTCGCTGCGCGGTTTCGAGAAATTCGTGGAAGGCAAGCCCGCGGAGGAACTCCCGCGCATTGTCAACAGGATTTGCGGAATCTGCCCGTGGCACCACCACCTGGCGTCCAACAAGGCGGTGGACAGGTGCTTCGGAGTGGAACCTCCTCCGGCGGGCAGGAAGCTGAGGGAACTCATGCAGACCATCGCCCATGCCGAGGACAAGCTGCTCCATTTCTTCTTCCTCGCCGCGGCCGACTTCGTCATAGGTCCTGACAGCGACTACTCCGTCCGGAACGTGATCGGGGTGGCGAAAGCCAATCCGGAACTGGCTCGAAAAGTGGTCCAGATGCGGTACATGGCCAAGATGATCCTTGAAAGGTTTGCCGGCAAGACGATCCATCCTGTAGCCGGAGTGGCTGGAGGCTTTTCCAAGCCTATGACGGAAAAGGACCGGGTGGAATTCCTCAAGCAGATGCGCGAGCTCCTCGATTTTGCGCTTTTCACCATCGACTTTGCGAAAACCTCTGTCTTTCCCGCCTATCTCGATGCCGTTCAGTCGCTGGGGGTAATCCGGACGGGGTTTATCGGGACGGTGGACGAAAAGGGCCGGCTGAACCTTTTCGACGGAAAGATCCGCCTGATGAAGCCGGACGGAAGCTTCACCGATTTCGATCCGCAGGACTATACCGACTACATCGGGGAACAGGTGATGCCCTATTCCTACGGGAAATTTCCATATGCACGCTGCTGGAACGAGGGGTTTTCCCTGGATCTCGACAGTCCCAGGGGAATCTACCGGTCAAACTGCCTGGCTCGCATCAACATTGCGGACAGTATGGCCACGCCTCTTGCCCAGGCGGAGCTCGAAGAGTTCCGTGAAAAGTTCGGCAGGCCCGCCCAGGCAACCCTTCTTTATCATTGGGCACGCCTTATCGAGGAGGTCTACGCCTGCGAACATGCCGTGGAACTGCTCGAAGATCCGGAAATCACCGATACGAATATCCGAACCAAGGCGGAACCCGGGGCGGGAAGAGGCGTCGGCTGCGTCGAAGCCCCCCGCGGAACGCTCATTCATGACTACTCGACGGACGAAAACGGACTCATTACCCGCGCGAACATGATCGTAGGCACCACGCACAACCTGGGTCCCATAAACATGAGCGTCAACCAGTCGGCGCGCCTGCTCATCCGGGACGGAATCGTCGACGAAGGGATACTCAACAGGATCGAAATGTCCGTGCGTGCGTACGACCCGTGAATATCCTGTGCCACTCATCGCCTGGACGGCGATCGCGGTGTATCCATCGAGGTGGTGGATTCCAGGGGGAACCTTGTAAGGAGATATCCATCCTAGAGGAGTCGCACGGCAGACTTGCGGCCTCCCATTCCACGTGTATCCGCCCGGCCCTTCTCAGCGGCCGGGCGGATAACGGATCGGCGAATCACTTTCTTCCAGGCTCTTTTCCATGTTGCACCGGCGTAGAGCGTACCGTTCGGTCTGCCTGCCCCAATGCATACAAAGAACTGTTTCGTGTCGCCATGCACGGTTGCTTTTCTGGATTCCCGCCTTCTTCCCTCATCCGGCGGGCCGGATATTCAGATTTCCGCGAAAGAGATTGTGCGGGTCGTATTCGGCCTTCACGGCTTTCAACCGTTCATAGTTGCTTTCGTAGGCTCCTTTCAACAGTTCCTCCCCCTCTTCCCCAAACCCCGGAAAGTTCAGGTAGGATCCCCGGGAAAAGCGTTCCATATCCTTATAAACCCTTCGGGTCCATTCGACGTGGACGGGTGATTCAAGCGCGTTTTTCCAGTTGGATTCGAAGGCGGCCATGTAGGGGGCATTCCGCCGGGCAAAGGGTGTCTCGTCCGCCGGCACCCGGCTGAAGAAGCCGCCCAGAGCCCAGATGTCGATGGATGTGAGTGGTGAAGGACGAGTGGTCGCGTGGGCCACCAGGGTCTTGATGGTTTCATCGTCGAGGTCGTTCAGGTACAGGGATTTCCAGTAGTAGTACATTCCGTCCGGGTAGTCGGCATCGAGAAACTTCTGAACGTCGACGAACCTCCTGGCTCCACTCAAGTCCACAACCGGCGTATCGAATTCCCTGAGCGGCCTGATGATCTCCTCCCCCTTTTCCAAGGGCCCCGAATAGACCGCCAGAAAAACAACGACCGGCGCCCCCCGCACGGACTCGGGGATGGTCTCCTCCACGGGCGCGCTCCACAGGCTGGCCAGCGCCCCAAGATCCTCGGGTGCCCGGGCCATGAAACCGCGAAAGAATCTCAGCGCGGATTCCGCCTTGGACATGGAGTACATGGGTGCGGCCATCCACACTTCGGGGCCGACGGGATGAGCCTGGTATTCGAGCGAAACGACCGCCCCGAAACTGCCTCCTCCTCCCCTCAGCGCCCAGAAAAGACCGCGGTGCTCTTCGTTGCTTGCCTTGATCAGCCGCCCGTCCGCCGTGACGATGTCCGCGGAAAGCAGATTGTCGCAGGTGAGCCCGTGCTTCCTCAGAAGCCATCCCATTCCTCCGTGCAGGGTAAGGCCGGATATCCCCGTGGCGGATACAAGCCCCAACGGGACGGCCAGACCGAACGGCCGGGTCTCGTGGTCCACGTCCGCCAGCGTCGCACCCGCCTGGGCTCGGACTGTGCGCCTGTCCGGATCAACATGTACAGACTTCATTCCGGACAGGTCGATCACCATGCCGCCGTCGCATACGGCATTGCCCGCCACGTTGTGTCCACCGCCTCTCACGGAAAAAAGAAGGCCATGTTCACGCGCAAAGTTGACGGAAGCGATCACGTCGGCGGGACCCGCACAGCGGACGATCAGTGCAGGCCTTTTGTCGATCATCCCGTTCCACACCCGGCGGGCGTCGTCGTATCGATCCTCGTGTTCGAAGATGACCTCACCCCTCACCTCCGCCAGGAAGCGCTGCAAAGGCTCCTCGCCGAGGAAGATTTCCTTTCCACGAATGTTCTTCATCGTGATTTCTTTCATAGCTCTCTCCTTCCTGGTTTCCCCTGCGTCCTGCTGCAGGGGATCCCTTCCGGTGAACGGAATGGCTTAAGCGGTCGATGCCGTGGTGTTCCGCCAGGTCGGTAAAACAGGTTCCCGCTGCACCGGGAACCGCAGCGGGCATCGCCCGGGAAGAATCGTTCGTATATGAATAAAGATAATGAGCCGAGGTTATCCTTCAACGCTGTATGGATGGGGATCTGGATGAAAACGGGGGATAATGGAACGAAAGTGAGGGATTCAGAGCCTTATACGTCCGAAGATCAGGGCGGCAATGACCAGAAGTACGAAAAGGTTCCAGTAATTGATGAGGATGGAGAGAACGACATGTCTTCTGCCGGATCGAAAGCCCCTGCGTACCTCCTTCAGAGCGGCATGAGTCATCATGGCGCCGGGAATCGAGGGGATAAGCGTAACCAGCCCCAGCACACCCAGCGTGAGACTCAATGCCGCGTAGGTGGATACCGGCT
>JABUEY010000111.1 GCA_013314815.1 Syntrophobacteraceae bacterium | reverse complement strand
GTCCTCGTATCTCTTGAAGTCGGTGGCGACCCTTTCCCTGGCCGCCCGAGCACTCTCCACCCCCGCCCCGGCGGCAGCCATCCTGGCCTTCGCCGCGGAAACCGCCTGTTCCATGGCGGATATCTGGGCTTCCGCCTGCCGCAGGCGGGATCGAACGTCACTGTCGTCCAGGCGTGCCAGAACGGTGGCCGAATCCCCCGCTGTTTCACTTCCGACAACCATGTCTCCTTCCCGAACCAGTATTTCCTTTACCTGGGCCATGATGCGGCTCGCCACAAACGCTTCCGTCCGGGACCGAACGGTTCCCACCTGTTCGACAACGAGTGGATAAGACCTGAACTCCGCCTTACGGGTCTTCAGTGCAGAAGGCTGCGGTTTTGGACGGGGAGGCCCGGGTTCAACCTTGTCGACGAAAGTGCCGGCAAGCCACATCATCATAAGAACCAGGAGGACGAGGACACCGAAGCCTTTGATTCCCTCCCGTATCAGCTTCCTTTTCCTCTCTTCTCCGGACAGATCATTCACGGCGTGCCTCCATCCACTCGGTGAAATCCCCGAGCGACTTCCTCAAAACGGCCTGGGCCGTCTTCCCCTCGAAAAGCGCACCTGCAAAGGCCACTTCAGCCTGGTTCCAGGACAATTCGGCATTCAAAAGCGAATCCACGGTGGCCGCCTGGTTCCGGTAGACGTGGCGTGTTTCCTCCAGTGCCTGCCTGGCCCACTTCCTTCGCTCTCCGGCCACCTTCACCTTCTCCGCCGCTTCCTGCACAGCGAGAACCGCCTGGTGCACCTCGAGGGCGATGTCCAGCGCAACCTGCTCTCCCCTTGCCTCCATCTCCAGGAGATGAGCCTTGGCTTCGCGAATCCTCGATACCGTCATTCCACCCTCGAAAAGAGGCCATGTCGCCTGGAGGCCCACAAGCCAGCTTTCCGCCGCATCCCCCAGGTCTTCGGAATCCCATTGATATCGAGCCGTGGTGCCGACACGGGGCAGAAGTCCGCCCTGAGCCGATCGAACCCTGTTGCGGGAAGCTTCGATGAGAGCTCGAACGGCCGCCATTTCAGGCCGCCTGTCCAGCGCCTGCTTCACCAGGAGGCCGCTGTCCCGGGAGGCGTCTTGCTGGAGTGAAGGCCATTCTTCGAGAACCGGCTGGGGGATCTCCGAATGGCGTACCTGGCGGGCGATGAGTCTTTCGATAGCGGCCTGAAGCCGCCTGGCATTCGTCTTGGCGGCCACGAGATTTCCCCGGGCTTCCGCGGTGCGGGCCTTGAGGCGCAAGAGCTCGCTCGGCAGGGCCATTTCCACCTTCATTCGAGCCTCTCCGAGGCTTTCGTCCGTCGAGGCCGCATCGAGTGCCTGTTCGGCCACTCCTGTGAACACAAGAGCCTGCAGCCACTGGTAGTAAACTTCGGTAACCCGTGCGATGAGAAGGTTACGGGCAGCCTGAAGTTCGGCATCCATTGCCCGGTGACGACTCACGGCGGCCTTCCGCTCGAACAGACGGCTGCCTCCCTCGAAGAGCACCCACTCTCCCTGCACGACGGACGCCACGTTCTGCTCCCTGCCCGGATGGTTGAAATCCACGTCGGGAGTGAATCGCCTCTGATTGATCAGGTACATCAGTGCAAAGACGGGGTTGTCCGTGGCGCTGAATTCCTGGGAAAGAACCAGGCGCGGATAGAACGATGCCTCCGCCTGCTTCACCTGTTCCCTGGAGGCGTCGATGCGCTGCTTGATCTGTTCGAGCTCCGGGCTGGCTCTCAGGGCCTCCTCGACCGCCCGGTCCACGGTCAGGGTTTCAAAGGGAACTTCCTGGGGATGAACCGTATCCTGCCTGGCTGAAGGCACGGGTACCGAAGCAGATACCGTCGTTGCGGCCGCCGGAGGCATCCTGTCCGGAGCCGAGGAACAGCCGGCAAAGAACAGGACAAGGCCCAGGAGAATCAGTTGGCACAGGGTCACGACTGGTGCGACACAGCGCTCGGAACCAACGAAGAGACCACCTTTCTTCATCTCGGGACGATACTCCTTGCGGTCTTTGAAAACACGACACGGGCCACGGCTGTTCCAGGGTGGAAGCAGCGGCGGACCCACCCCTTTTTTCAGAAGGTAAGGAATATCAGTAGCGAAGTATGTTCAGTATTCCAACCAGAATAAGGTAGATGCCCACGATCGTGTTCAATACCCTAGGGAAAACGAGGATGAGTATCCCCGTAATGATGGATATGACAGCCGTGGCAGAAACATCGAGGTTGCCCATGAACGTCCTCCTTTGCTTGTCCTTTCGGTCACGATTTTACACGTGGTTTCCGGCGGATACCAGGCCTGGCGGGCACATGGACTGCCGCCGCAAAAGATGCCTTGACAGGATATAATCGAAATTTATTATAGAATTCTAGCACATAATGAACTTAAGCTTACTCAAGTTTATGTCAATGATGCATTCAATGGACATGCGGTTTCGACTCTTGTTTCGATATCGGCGGCGCGTGAGAGGGCGTCGGGAAAAGGATACGGCTGAATGGACCGAAGACCTGTGCTGGTTCTTGGAGCCACGGGATATGTCGGAGGCCGCCTTGTGCCTCTGCTGTATGAGGCGGGTTATCGAGTGCGGGCGATGGGGAGATCTCTGCCCAAGTTGAGCTCCCGTCCGTGGGCTCAACACCCGTCCGTGGAACTCGTCGAGGGCGATGTGCTCAATCTCGATTCCCTGAAGGAGGCCTGCCGCGGATGCTGGGCGGCCTTTTACCTGGTTCATTCCATGAATACGGCTCAAAAAGACTTCGCCGAAGCAGACCGCAGGTCCGCTCGGAACATGGTCGCCGCGGCGGCCCATGCGAACATGGAGCGTATCATCTACCTGGGAGGACTGGGCAATCCCGATGACCCGACTTTGAGCGACCACCTGCGCTCCCGCCTCGAGGTCGGCAAGATTCTGCAATCCGGGCCCGTGCCGACAACGTGGCTTCGTTCCGCCATGATTCTGGGTTCCGGCAGCGCTTCGTTCGAGATGCTCCGATACCTGGTGGATCGTCTTCCCGTAATGTTTACTCCTCCCTGGGTCGAGACACCCGTTCAACCCATCTCCATCCGCAACGTTCTCAATTATCTGAAGGGATGCCTCGAACACGAAGAAACCACAGGCCAGACCTTCGATATCGGCGGCCCGGAGGTTCTCACGTACAGGAGGCTGATCGAGATCTATGCGGAGGCGGCAGGCCTGCCCAGGAGAAGGATCATCCCTGTCGGTTTTCTCACGCCGCGCCTGAGCGCACTCTGGGTGCACCTGCTCACCCCGGTCCCAGCATCCATTGCGAAGCCCCTGGCCGAAGGGCTTATGAACGAGGTCACATGCAAGGACAACCGCATCCGGGAGATCATTCCCCAGGATCTCCTGGACTGCAGGGAAACCATACGCAGGGCACTGGAGAGAATCGAGCAGCAGCGGGTGGAGGCCTGCTGGACAGACGCCGGGGCTCTCCTGCCCCCCGAATGGACCTACTGCGGAGATGCCTGGTACGCAGGAGGAACCATCATGGAATGCGGCTACAGGATCGTGCTCCGGGCCACTCCCGAGGAAATCTGGCAGCCCATCGTGAGGATCGGGGGAGAAACCGGATGGTACTACGGCGGACCGCTGTGGAGGCTGCGCGGATGGATGGACCGCCTCCTGGGAGGAGCAGGGCTCAGGCGAGGCCGGCGCAATCCGGTCACCCTCTATGTGGGCGATGCGCTCGATTTCTGGCGTGTCCTGGATGTATCCGCCCCATACCGGCTTCTCCTGCTCGCAGAAATGAGGCTCCCCGGGGAGGCCATCCTCGAGTTCAAGATCACCCCGATCCAGAAGGGCGAAACGGAACTCCAGCAGCTTTCCCGATTCGTACCCCGGGGCTTTCTGGGCATGGCCTACTGGTACAGCCTTTATGGAGCTCACCAGTGGCTCTTCAAGGGAATGCTGCGCACCATCGCAAGAGAAGTGGGCAGGCCCGTCGTGCGAGGCCCGAGACGTTTCACACCCAAGTTGCAGCTCACATGCCAGCTCCCGCGCACGAACAACCCTGACACTGCAGGATGAAGACATTCGCCGAATTCGATCGAGTCTTTTCATGAACGTCGCCGAGTACTTTATGATACTTAATGTCGTTATGATGCCGGATGACGTTGCGATGTCCTCGATCCATTGCGTGAAAAGCACCTCATGCGCGAAAAACATTGGATGCGTGAAAAGCACCGGAGGTACTCGTTTGCCGGATGAACCAAGAATACTGAAGGGCACGGGGTGCCGGCAACGGCCGATGCCGACGGGAGAGTGGATGGAGCCGGGTAGGCTTCCCCTCGTGTGATCGATGAGTAAACCGTGGCCTTTACCATGCACGACCGACCGACCTCACGACACCCGGTCGAATCCCCATGCAGCGTACGTCTTGTCAGGAGGCCCCGGCATGCGGCAGCGTGGTTCCGACCGGTTCCGGGTTCATCCCGTGCATGGCCGCATGGTGGGAAAAGCAGGAGGTAGTTCCGGTACGAATTGGCACAGCCGCCTTGAAAAGAACGCCTCCACATTGTATTAAAACAGCATGGCCGTCGGAAAGTCCGCGGCGGGTCGAACAGAAACAGCCGGTGCGCATTCCCGCAGGACCTGCGGACACCGTTTTCGGACGTTTCAGGGCTGAAAACCGGGCGGGGCAGGTTCGGGGAAGCGAGGTTCTTTCATGGCAGGAGAAGGAGTGACAAAATGGAGGGTAAAGGGGCGGCAGGAGTGAAAACCAAGGTGGTTCAGACTGCGGGGAAGCATTCACCCTTCGAGGATGCATCCCGGGGATTGCCGATTCCCGTCTGCAGGATCTTCCTCAGTGACGACGGAAAAATCCAGCCGGTCGATTTTAAAGAGACCGACGTCAAGCTCGAATGCCGGGATTACACTCGAACGATGCAGGTGTTCCCCAGGACCATGGCCAGGAACAACTGCATAGTCCTTGAAGCCGTGCGCTCCGCAAGCCCTCCCGACATCGAGGGGAAGAGGGTGGCGGTCCTTTTTTCGGGCGGCCCCGCCGCGGGAGGCCACAATGTCCTGGCGGGACTCAAAGCCGTTCTCGGAAAAAAGAATTCTCTATTCGGCATACGAAAAGGCCCCAAGGGGTTGATCAAAGGAGACCTTTTCGAGATCACCGAAAGCAGTGTGCAGGAGATCATCAACACGGGAGGGTTCGATTTCCTGGGTACGGACCGAACCAAGATCAAGAGCCGCGAGCAGTTCGAACAGGTCAGGGAAACCGTGGTCAGGAATAAACTCGATGGAATCATCATCGTCGGAGGAGACGATTCCAACACCAATGCGGCGTTTATCGCGGAATACCTCGAAACGGAAGGAATTGAATGCAGTGTCATCGGCATCCCCAAGACCATCGACGGGGATATGGCGGTGGGGAGCTACCTGCCGATTTCGTTCGGTTTTGACACGGCAACCAAGGTGTATTCCGAACTTGTCGGCAATCTCGCACAGGACGCCGCATCCGCCGTCAAGTACTACCATTTCGTTAAACTCATGGGCCGTACAGCCAGCAAGATCACCCTCGAGGTCGCACTCCAGACCAAGCCCTGCATCGCCCTGATTTCCGAGGAAATAGCCGAAAAGAACATGTCCCTCGACGATATTGTCGACCACATCGTGAAGGTCATCACCCTGCGGCGCCTCAAAGGCATAAACCATGGAGTGATCCTGGTTCCCGAGGGGCTGGTCGAGTTCATCCCGGAAATGAGACGGCTGATCAAGGAGTTGAACCACGTCCTGGCGGAATATGAAGCCGACATCAGGGACCTGCCTACACTCAAGAACAAGCAGGAATTCATCTACCCGAGGCTCTCGGCTCAATCCGCCCAGCTCATGGCTTCCCTCCCCGAAGAGATCGAAGAAATGCTCATACTCGACAGGGATGAGCATGGAAACGTCAAGGTGTCCCAGATCGAAACGGAAAAACTCCTGATCGAAAAGATCCGGTACAAGGTTTCGGAACTCAAGAGGCATCCGCACAAGTACTTCGGCAAGGGCGAGGGGCAGATCGACGCGACACCGGAAGAAATCGAGACCATCAAGGGCATTTCTCTGTCCACGCAATCCCATTTTCTCGGGTACGAAGGGCGCAGCGCGAAGCCTACCGCGTTCGATGCAGCTTTCACCTTTCTGCTCGGTCTCACGGCGGGGTCCCTGGTCCTGGCCGGGAAAACGGGATACATGGCCGCCATCACCGACTTCGACAAAGGCGGCAGGATTCTTGCCCTCCCCCTGGCGGGACTGATTACGTCGGAACTGAGAAAGGGCAAGGAGGAACTGGTTATCGAGAAGTCGCTGGTGGAGACCACTTCCCCATCCTTCAAGATCTTCGAGGAAAACCGGGAGAGGTGGGCCGAGGAAGATCTGTTCAGCAACCCGGGACCGATTCAGCACTGGGGTCCCACCAGCAGGCAGCTGCCCATCATCGTTTCACTTGACCAGGGCTACGACGACTTCCTGCATTTTGACCTCGGTGAGGAGCGCAAGTTAACCTTTGATTAGCCGCCTGGATGATTCGAACCGGCCGCGGCGGAGCGGGCGGATCGAAGCACGGAAAGCCTCGGCGTCGGACATTCGTGGAAGCAGCATCCGAAGATGGACCCGGTTCCTGTTTCGGCTGGCGGCCGGAACCACGCTGGCCGTCTTTTGCCTTTTCGTCTTCCTCATCGTCCTGTTCAAATGGATCGATCCGCCCACGTCGTCGGTGATCCTTCAGGACAGTGTGAAGAGCATTCTTTCGGGGAAGGAACGCGGGGCCGTAAGGCATACGTGGGTGGACTACGAAGACATATCGCCCTTCGCCCTTCTTGCGGCGGTCGCCGCCGAGGATCAGAGGTTTCCGGTTCATCGGGGCTTTGACTTCAGGGAAATCAGGAAGGCCGTGGAAGGCTCCGTGAAAGGCAGGCGCCTGCGGGGCGCAAGCACCATCAGCCAGCAGACCGTCAAGAACCTGTTCCTTCGCCAGGACCGCAGTGTGATCCGAAAAGTCCTGGAAGCCGGCCTCACTGTCCTGGTCGAAGGGATCTGGGGCAAGAAAAGAATACTCGAAGTGTACCTGAACATTGTCCAGATGGGAGACGGGATTTACGGCGTCGAAGCGGCGTCCCGGTTCTACTTCAAGAAGTCGGCTCGAAACCTGACAAAAGAGCAGGCGGCCCTTCTGGCCGCGACCCTGCCGAATCCCGTTCGTCTCTCCGCCCGCCGCCCATCGTCCTATGTCCTTCAAAGACAGAAATGGATTCTGAGGCAGATGCACCTGCTCGGCGGCCCGAAATACCTGAGCAACCTCTGACCTCTGCGCACCAGAAACTCCACGGAGCAGACTCGAAGCATGGTCCTCCTCATCGTTGCTCCCGCCGTAAAACCCTGCGAACCGCCCGCGGGAGTCGCCAGGCTCTACTCGGCTCTGAATCGACATGGAATTGCGTGCACCGTGCTGGATGCCTGCATCGAAGGCATTTTGCAGCTCGCGAGGAACCCGGTGCGTGGGTCGGACCGATGGACAACACGCGCACGCCGCAACCTCGACAGGAACCTCGATTCACTCAGAAGCCGGGCAGGGTACCGCAACTTCGACGCCTACAAGCGCGCGGTGGCGGATATCAACCGCCTGCTGGCCATGTCTGTCGCCGACCCGTCCATTCACCTCAGCCTGGCCAATTACCAGGCCGACGGGCTGTCTCCGGTCAAGAGTGCAGACCTCGTACGGGCATTCGAGCAGCCCGAAGGCAATCCCTTCTTCCCGGTATTCAGTGCGAGGCTGACCGACATCATCGAGAAGGAACGCCCCTTTCTGGCCGGTTTCTCCCTGAATTACCTGAGCCAGGCTCTGTGCACCTTTGCGATGGCCGGTTTCATCAGTCGACGCTTTCCCGGCATCAAGATCGTTCTGGGCGGCGGACTGGTCACGTCCTGGATGCGCAGCCCATCCTGGCGCAGTCCCTTCGGCGGGCTGATCGACCTGCTCGTGGACGGCCCGGGCGAGTATGCCCTTCTTTCCCTGGCAGGGATCGAAGCTTCGAACCCGGACCCGCCCCTGCCCGATTACACTCCCTTCCCCATGAAAGACTACCTGGCGCCCGGCCCCGTTGTTCCCTACAGTGCGTCGACGGGATGCTACTGGAATCGCTGTTCGTTCTGCCCGGAAAGGGCCGAAGGAAACCCGTACGTTCCCGTTCCGACCCCAAAGGCCCTGGAAGATCTGCATACACTCGCAGTCAGGACCCGCCCGGCCCTCGTGCACCTGCTCGACAACGCCGTAAGCCCCGCTTTGCTGAACGCGATCTGCACCCATCCCTTCGGAACCCCCTGGTACGGATTCGCCCGCATCACGCGGCAGTTCACCGACCCCGACTTCTGCGCATCGCTCAAGCGGTCCGGCTGCGTAATGCTCAAGCTGGGCATCGAATCGGGAGACCAGGAGGTCATCGACCGCGAGAACAAGGGAATCGACCTCGACATCGCCTCCGCGGCCCTCAAGACTCTCAAACGATTCGGGATCGCCACGTACGTGTACCTGCTCTTCGGCACCCCTTCCGAAGACCTCGAATCCGCACGAAAGACACTCCGTTTCACCACCAGCCACAGCCAGTGGATCGACTATCTGAACCTGGCCATATTCAACCTGCCCCTGAACAGCCCCGACGCCATCGGGCTCGAAACCTCCCTGCTCTACGAAGGAGACCTGTCCCTTTACACCGGGTTTCGCCACCCGAAAGGATGGGACCGAGCCCATGTCAGGCACTTCCTCGACAGGGAATTCAGAAGGCATCCCGCCGTCGCCCCCATACTCAGACGGGATCCTCCCTTCTTCACATCCAACCACGCTCCCTTCTTTGCCATGAACAGCCCGTCCTGACTCCACCCCCTCGCCCCGCCGTTCAACAACTCACAAGAAACAGGTGAATATCGTCCATCGCCAGTTCGAGTTCTTCCATTATCTCGGCCGTCATTTTCTCGCTGATCCCAAGCCTTATGAAAAAGGGGTCGCGTGCCGGTTCGAGCGTAACCGATTCCTTATCCCTGTTCTTTTCCGCTGCGCGGGCCATGACATTCGCCGCGTGGACCATCGCCGCGATGTGCGGATCGCTGGCTGCCTTTTGCGGACAATGATGATTTCCCACCGCTGAAACCACCTCGGGAGGAAACCGCCACCGGCGGCAGATGTGTTCCCCGAGCTCCTGGTGATTGATGCCCAGTGCCGTGCTCTCGAGGTCGATGAGGGGAGCGTTTTCCCTCGCTGCCTCGCAGATGCGGGAATCGATGTATATCTTCTTGTAGAGATCGAGTACCGTTTTCCCGATGTCATGGAGAAGAGAAGCGGTGAAAACGGTGAGCGCCTTCCGGTCCTTGAGTTTCCGCGCCGTGATTTCGGCTGCGACGGCCGCCGCAACCGAATGCTTCCAGACTTCCGTGTGCTTCATTTCCTGCTCGCCCCCTTCACCTTCGAAATAGCGGGAAGCACTCGCCGACAGGATGATTTCGACCAGCTTCCCGCTTTCGAGCAGGACTACGGCATCTTCCACGGAACCCAAACGGGCGTTGCGCCCGTAGTGGCCGGACTGGCCCAGGGTCAGCACACCCGCGGCGATCCGGGGATCACTTCGGATAACCGCCTCGATCTCCTTCGCCGGTGCGGATTTCCTGATGAGTGCGGCGACTTTCCAGGCCACATCCGGAAAAGGAGGCAGTCTTTCGGCAGTGGCGATGATGTCCTTCAGCAGAAGTTCGAAGTGAAGAGCCCTGATTTCGCCTTCATCGAGATCCCTTATCATTTCATACTCCTGTCATTTCCGCACACTTGGAGGGGAAAAGCCCGAACGACTCCTTGCCGGGGAGCCCGGCTACGCGGATGGGTGTGTTTCAAAACCCGATGGAGCAGAAAACGGCGGGAGCGAGGCGGACAGGCGCTTTCCGTATGCGATGGGAATGGCATCCTGCCGCTCTCGAACTGGATCCGCCCGGCAGCCCTGCGACCTTATCCCCGGCATCGAGGACTTAGGCCAGTGGCTTTGCGTCCCAGCCTTTCGACTGGTTTGCCTTTTTCGAGCAACAACCGGTGGAGGGAAGCCCCCCTCACTTCCGGCCGGTCCGCGATGAGATCACCTCGATCTCACCAAGTCGCTGTTATCTAAGCAGGATATCGCCTTCATGTCAAGGTGGCTCGTCGGGCGGCTCGTCGGGAAAGTGCACAATCGGCAGGATGACGAAGTTCGGGCCTCGATTTTTTGTTCGTGAGGTCATCGGTCATTCAGCGCGCTCCATATGGACCAAGTCCCTGTACTCCTTCCTGGCCTCCTCAATAGCGGAGATCAGTTCCTTTTTGAAATCCTCACGGTTGAAGGACTCCTCAAGCATCAACATCATTTTGTCAACAGTAACCCCAGCAGCCACGCCGCCGATTATGCCACCCACCACCGCTCCCACTGCACTTCCCGGACCGGGAACCACAGACCCGACGGCAGCACCGACAGCAGCACCAACCCCAACGCCGGAAGTAGTTCCAGCAGCTTTGCCCGCCACAATCTTAGTGATAGACTTGGCCGCAATCTTGAGGGCGCCCTTTCCCATGATCTTCTTGTTGATCATGACGGTAAGAACTGCTACGACTCCTGACACACTTCCACTGCCCGTGAGTCTTGCTCCGAGCCCAAGCCCTGCCTTTTCATCCTTCGGGTTCAACACTTCCGAAAGTGAGATAACTTCTTTGACACGGATCTGCCGATCTTCTGGATCCACCCTGTTCTCGCCCAAGATCTTTCCCACCGCCTGTTTGAGCTCTGCAGATGCTGCCTCGGACTCGGCAAGGCAATTGTCGAAAGCAATATTAAGCTCTTCAAGGGGAACCCCTTCTTCCAGCAATTCCTCGAGTTTCCTGGCCAACATTTCCTCGACGTCTCCCACGAGCACACTGCCGATGCGGGCATATTCACCCGCAAGGCTGTAATACCAATCAAGATATTTATCCACATTGGCCTCTATTTGGTCAAAGGTTCGATCAATCTGGCGATCGAGCTGGAACCGGGCCATATCAACTCTGCGCAGGGCTTCGAATTTGGCTTGCCTCAACTGGTCTATAGTGCCCTCCTGAAAAAAAGCACCGTCGACCTTTTCCAGTATTTGTACAATTGCAGACTCCCTCTCTTGTACTGCCAGTCTCACCTCAGGATTCTGTTGCAGCATCAGCTCAAGCCTAACAACCACATGGACGTAGATGAAGAGCACCACGAACGTCAGTATGCCTGAAACAGCGAAGATGCGGGAAATGGGAACCCTATGAGGGTGCTCAGCATCGGACAACGGCTTACCAAACATCCGCCGGTATTCCACCCTTCTTATAAGCAGAAAGCAAAGAATGGTACATGCATTGTAGAAAATGACAAAACTCCCGCAACTTTGAAGTATGATCGCCAAGAGGATATTTTCCGAGCCCATACGTGAGATGATATATGCTCTTGTGCCTTCAGATATGGTATAAAGTCTCGATAAATACAGGCCCACCGCACTGCCGCGCATATTCACAATCGCTGACTGTTTATCCTCGATAGCCTCGCCGACGGACAAGTACTTCGGCTCCTCTCCGACAAACAGCATCAATGCAACGTACACAATAACCATGATCAAACAAGACAAGCGACGTGCATAAATCAATGCCATGTTAGTGACAAGATAGGGTTTCAATTCAGCTGCAATCAGTTTGCGGCTCAAAAGGAAGAATGTCCAGAAAACTGGAATGACAAGAAAAAATGCAACCCATTCCACGGTACGATATCCGTGAAACTGGACCAGCATGAAGGGGGCTGTCAACACAGCCCAACCCAAGGATAAGAATATCTTCAGGGCACGCCTGGAGAGCAGCCTGAAGATCCAGCCTTCTCTAACAAAGCTGTTCAGCCGGCGAATCTGACAAATGGTACTATTGTAAACAGTAAACATACAGATGGGAATACTCAATAAAATAAAGCTCAAAACAAAAATCCACAGCCTCTTGGCAACAGCATCTTTCGCTATGAAATATATAAATCCGTACCAAATCAAAGCCAAAAGGAAAAAGCATACTCCTTGCATCAAGCCTGAAGACAGGTAATCTGCATCAGGAGGAATTGAACCAACCGGATCAACATCATCATGCATCAAATTTTTGTCTTGATTCATCAGCTACTCCTTACGTTATTTTCCATCCTCCACAGCTATACTTCTTAGCATAACAACCGAGAGCCGTACATAGAAGTTTATAACATCATAGCATACATAAATATCATCTTTAAAACATTACTATTTACATATAAGTATCTATTTTTTCTCCATCAGGTCATCTATTCCGTTGCAGGGGAAACCCTGATTCCGATCGATGAAGATTTTCAGTCTCAATCCCTTATTCATCAAGTCATCTATTCCGTTGACTACGGCGACGTCTGGTATGCCACAGACGTCGATGAGGTCTCAATCCCTTATTCATCAGGTCATCTATTCCGTTTTTGATTCCTTTTTGTGCAGACTCGGGGAAGTGAGGCTGCCGGTCTCAATCCCTTATTCATCAGGTCATCTATTCCGTTGAGGCTCTTTGAGAAGGGAAACAGCCTGGGCCACCGCGAGTCTCAATCCCTTATTCATCAGGTCATCTATTCCGTTTGGTGGCAATTCTCGACGGAACAGGCCGAAGGACCTTCGGTCTCAATCCCTTATTCATCAGGTCATCTATTCCGTTACGAGCGCTTGGGTCAAAGGCAGACGCGGATTTTTTTTGGTCTCAATCCCTTATTCATCAGGTCATCTATTCCGTTCCGAAATCCTGCTGCTCGAATCCCCTCCGCCCAATTCGGGTCTCAATCCCTTATTCATCAGGTCATCTATTCCGTTCCGATTCCGGATCCTGCATCCCGGATCCGGATCGGCTGAGGTGTACCCCGTTGTCAAGACAGAAATCGGTCTTGTTTAAGGTGGATTGCTTCCCTGGCCGACCTCTGTTGTTGGTTTGCGCTCTGTCTGCTGAGCTCTCCTGTGTGCTATCTTGCCTCTGCCC
>JABUEY010000110.1 GCA_013314815.1 Syntrophobacteraceae bacterium | reverse complement strand
GCTGGCCAAAAGCGAACTCATTGAAGCCAATCTGCGCCTTGTGGTGAGTATCGCCAAGAAATACACCAATCGCGGCCTCCAGTTCCTGGATCTCATCCAGGAAGGCAATATCGGGCTCATGAAGGCGGTGGACAAGTTCGAGTATCAGAGGGGCTATAAATTCAGCACCTACGCCACCTGGTGGATCCGGCAGGCCATCACGCGTGCCATAGCCGATCAGGCGCGCACCATAAGAATTCCCGTGCACATGATCGAGACCATCAACAAGCTGATCCGCACGTCGCGGTACCTGGTCCAGGAATTGGGAAGGGAGCCGACGCCGGAGGAAATCGCCGAGAAGATGGAATTCCCCGTCGAGAAGGTTCGCAAGGTTCTCAAGATCGCCAAGGAACCCATCAGCCTCGAGACGCCTATCGGGGAAGAAGAGGACAGTCATCTCGGCGATTTTATCGAGGACAAGCGAGTTGCGTCTCCCGTCGATGCGGTGATCAATTTGAACCTCAGTGAACAAACGAGAAAGGCGCTGGCGACCCTGACTCCGAGAGAGGAAAAAGTGCTTCGCATGCGCTTCGGTATAGGGGAGAAGGCTGATCATACCCTGGAGGAAGTGGGGCAGGATTTCGCGGTAACCCGGGAGAGGATCCGCCAGATCGAGGCGAAGGCATTGAGGAAGTTGAGGCATCCGAGCAGGCGCAAGGAGCTGAAGAGCTTTATCGAAACCTGATGCTGTCCGGCCCTGCTGATTCCTTAGAAATGACTTGACATTGGTTAAATGCACTCTTTATATAAATTTGCTCAACGGATTGGAGGTGAGAGGGCCCATAGCTCAGTTGGTAGAGCCACCGGCTCATAACCGGTAGGTCCCTGGTTCGAGGCCAGGTGGGCCCATCCTTTATGAAGATGAAACAGGCGGAAACGGAAAAACTGATCTTACTGATAACAGCAATGCTTGTCTGCGCAAGCGCGAGGGCGGGTTTCTCCGGAGGCAGTGAAACGGCCTGCATAGAGCACTCGACGATTGCGGTGACCAGAATGAGAATAGGGGTGTTCCTTAAGGGGGCACCCCTTCTTTCTTATGGGGGCGTATGAGAGTAAAGGAAGTGCTGGCCTGGATCGATGAGTACGCACCGTTCCGCTACGCGGAATCATGGGACCGAAGCGGTCTCCAGGTGGGCGATCCCGGAGCGGCCATCGAACGGGTGCTGGTCGCCCTCGATCCATGTTCCGCGACCTTCGACGAGGCCGAGCGCCTCTCATGCGGGTGCATCGTCACCCATCATCCTCTTATCTTCGCTCCATTGGATTCGGTGCGTTTCGACCGTTATCCCGAAAGTCTTGTCGCCCGGGCGATACGCAATGAAATCCACGTTGTGGCGGCTCACACCAACCTGGATGTGGCCCTTGACGGCACGAACTTTCAGCTGATGCGGCTCCTGGGCCTTGAAGACGCCGAACCCCTCGATTTTGATTCTCGACTGCTCGGAGAAAACCGATACGGCGGCCTCGGATGCGTGGGAAACCTGGGCGTACCGGTGCGGTTCGAAGACCTTGTCGACAAGGTGGGAAGTGTTCTGGGATGTGCGGAGGTGAGAGTGGTCGGTCACCCCGACCGACAGTTACGGCGCATCGCGCTGTGCACGGGAAGTGGAGGCGGCCTCGTGGAACGGGTCATTGCGCAGGGGGTTGATGCCTATATCACGGGGGACGTGAAATACCATGAAGCCCGGTTTGCCGAGGAATCCAACCTTGCGGTGATCGATGTCGGCCACTTTTCCTCGGAAAGGATTGTCGTAAAGCCGCTGGCGGCCTACCTGCAGAAGAGGGCTGCGCGTGAAGGAGCGGCCTTGCAGGTTTTCGCCGGCCTGGTGGAAACGGATCCTTTCCGGGTGCAGGTTGTGAGAAGTCGAGGATAGGGTTCTTGACGGGATGGTGAGAAAGGGCAGGAGGCTGGCGGTTGCGGCCGGGATGAAGAGTTGGCAGGAAGGAATGGCCGCTGCCGTGGAATATGTAAACCGGTGGCGGAGTTCGCCGCATAAACCCGGGATCTAGGGAAGGAGGACTTAAGTTGCTTGATCAACTCAAATGCTTGATCGAATACCAGATGATCGAAAACAAGAAGAACCTGCTGGTTCGAGGGTACGAGGAGACTCCCCGGCGTTTGGCTGAAATCGAGAGGGAGCTTGAGCATATCGAGGGGGAATATCAGTCCAAGAAAGCCGAATACGACAACGCCTGGACGATGCACAAGGCCCTGGAGACGAGCATCGGGGACCTGGAAAGAAAGATTGCCCGCAGCAAGAGCCGCATGGCCGATGTAAAAACCAACAAGGAATACCAGGCCATACTGAAGGAAATCGAGGATACGAAAAAGGAGATTGCCTCCCGGGAGGACTCGGCCCTCGATATCATGGAAAACATCGAGGCGCTGAAGCGGGAGCTGGAGGAACTCGGTAAGGAGGTCGAGGCTCGCAGGAAGACTTTCGATGAAGACAGGAAGCGGCTTCTGAGTGAAAGCGAGCAACTGAAGGAAAAGCTCGATGAGCTGGAAATTCTGCAGCAGAAGGTTCGCGAAAAGATCAAGCCCGACCTGTTGAAGAGGTCGGATTTCCTGTTCAAGAGGCAGGCGGGTATTGCTGTGGCTGCGGTGGAAAATGGAGTCTGCCAGGTGTGTCACCTGAATATTCCTCCTCAGAAATTCATCGAACTTCAGCGTGACGATTCCATTATTCAGTGCCCTCACTGCCATCGCTTTCTCTATTGGCCCGGGCACCAGGAGTATTGTCTGACGGAAGAGGATCTGAGAAGCCTCTAAGAGGTGTTGGCAGGGACCTGTTCACCCGCGTCCCCGATCCTGTGCCGGTCTTTCAGATTCGAGAGCGGCATGAATCGGAAAAGGGGTTGCCATTCTCACCGGCCTGTAATATTTAGGTAGCGCCGCTTCGGGTTGCGCGGTAGGCAGGTTGGAGTTCATGGACAGAGGATAAGGTTCAATGGCAACATACGGTTTGAAGATTTTTTCGGGAAACAGCAATCCTGAACTGGCCCACCAGATATGTGATTCCCTCGAGATCCCCCTTGGCCGGGCTCTCGTCGGCACGTTCAGCGATGGTGAAATAAGGGTGGAGATAGGAGAGAACGTCCGCGGCGCCGAGGTTTTCGTGATCCAGTCCGGAGCACACCCCGTCAATGATCACCTGATGGAACTGCTTGTGATGATCGATGCGTTCAAGCGCGCATCAGCTCGGCGGATCACTGCCGTCATCCCTTATTACAGTTATGCCCGCCAGGACCGGAAAAACAAGCCTCGTGTTCCCATTACCGCCCGCCTCGTGGCCGACCTCATTGCCAGGGTGGGAGCCAACCGCATCCTGACCATGGATCTTCATGCCGGCCAGATCCAGGGATTCTTCGATGTTCCCGTGGACAACCTGTATGCGTCACCGATCTTGCTGCCATACATTCGAGAGCACTTTGACCGCGATGTGGTCATCGTGTCTCCCGATGCGGGAGGTGTACCCAGGGCCAGGGCCTACGCGAAGCTGCTCAAGGCGAGCCTGGCCATGATCGACAAGCGGCGCTCCGAAGTGAACGAAGCCGAGGCACTCAACATTATCGGCGAGGTTACCGGGAAATCCGCCATTGTACTCGATGACATGGTGGACACGGCGGGAACCCTTGTGGAGGCCACCAAGAGCCTGCTCGAAAAGGGGGCTACATCCGTGCATGCATGCGTTACTCATGCGGTTCTGTCCGGTCCCGCAGTGGATCGCATTGAAAAGAGTCCCCTCAAGGGGCTGATCGTAACGGATACTCTCCCGCTCCGTCCGCAGGCGGCGCACTGCCGGAAGATCGAATGCGTGCCGTCATGCCGGCTTTTCTCGGCGGCGATCCGGAATATTCACAACGAGGATTCCATCAGCACGCTGTTTGAAATTCTTCACTAGGTTTCCAGGCAGTGGTCTTCGGCTGATGTCCTGGGACTGCGGTTCTCCGTGAAAGCCTGTATTCGACAGATGACCACCGGCCCTGGAAAACCAACAGATGCGCCGCGCTTCATCTACGACATAGATGATCGTCCCCCCCTGAAGTATGTCCTGCTCTACGGTCTTCAATGGGCCATCATTCACTTCCCTGCCTTGATCATCGTGGCGGTGCTGAGCAGCAGCGTACTCGACGTCGGCCTCAATGAAGAAGCGCGCCTGCTGCAGCTCATTCTTCTGGCCACCGGTCTTTTTACCGCGGTTCAGAGCCTGTGGGGGCACAGGTACCCGCTGCTCGAAGGGCCGTCTACGGCGCTGCTGCTGACCTATCTGCTCCTTGCCCCGCTGGGGATCGAGGCAGTGCAGGGAGGCACGATCATCGGAGGAGTTCTGCTGATCTGCCTGGTCATGTCCAGGAAACTGAAAAACGTCGTAGCGTTTGCGACTCCAAACGTCGTCGGAGTCATCCTGCTGCTCATCGCCTTCTCGCTCCTGCCGTTCCTGGCCCGGCTCATGTCCGGCATCGGTTCCGATTCGCCGCAGGGAGACGTTTCGGTGTTCCTGTTCAGTGTCCTTCTCGTCCTTGTCATGGCCGGCATTTCCAGCCGGGCCTCGGGGGTCGTGAAAACCCTCGCCCTGCTGATCGGAATGGCCTTCGGTACCCTGGTGCTCTTTCTCATTCGTTCTCCGGGCCTCCAGCACCTAACCGGCGCCGCCTGGATTTCCCTTCCCGATCGTCCCTTCGCTTCGGTCCCGGAGTTCTACTGGCCAGCCATGCTGGCCTTCGCTCTCTCTTATGTCGCCGTCCTGGTGAACAGCCTGGGAAGCCTGCATGGAATCGCGGGAGTAACGGACCGTGAACGTTTGCCCTCGGCGACGTCGAGGGGCATCTTCTTCAACGGCGTGGCCGGAATCTTGTGCGGATGTTTGGGAATCGTGGGCATGGTGAGCTACAGTATAAGCCCGGGGGTTGTGCTGGCCAATCGCGTGGCCAGCAGGTACGCAACGGCCTGCTGTGGAGTCATACTCCTAGTAGCCGCTTTCGTTCCCAAGCTGTCGGCCCTGCTGGCCCTTATTCCTCCTCCCGTCGTCGGTGCGGCCCTGTGTGTGGCCATGGGTACCCAGGTAGGTGCCGCCGTAGGCATCATCGCTTCCAAGGGGATGAAGGGCCGGGACTACTTCGTCGTCGGGCTCCCCGTTCTGCTCGGAACCCTGGTCGGCTTTCTCCCGGACACTTTCATGGATTCTCTGCCCGCGGGCGCTCGTGTCTTTTTGAGAAACGGGTTGATCTTTGGTATTCTTCTTGTCCTCCTGCTGGAACATGTGCTGATGAGAGAAAGAAGGACGAAGAAAGGAGATCTCTAGATGCCCGACGGCAAACAAGTATTTTGTCCGAAATGTAAAACCCCTGTAAAGATCTATCGAAATCCGTTCCTGACCGTGGACATCATTATCGAGATGCCCGGATCGGGAATCGTGCTGATCGAAAGAAGGAATCATCCCTTGGGTTGGGCTCTTCCCGGTGGTTTTGTGGACTATGGAGAAAGCCTGGAATCCGCGGCTCGCAGGGAAGCCATGGAGGAAACAGGGCTGCGGCTGGCGAATCTGCGCCAGTTCAAGGCGTATTCGGAGCCGGAGCGGGACCCGCGTCATCACACGGTGACCGTCGTGTTCAGCGCCACGGGACTCGGAGTTCCCCGGGCGGCCGATGATGCACGACGCGTTGAAATCTATCCTCCCGAATCGCTTCCTTCTCCACTTGTTTTCGATCACGGGAAGATCCTTTCCGACTATTTCGATGAGTTGTCGTCCGGCACCGCTGTCTGACCCGCCGTGCCATCGAGTATGGTCGATATCCTGCTTTGCGATGAAAGGGAATCATGATGTCGAAGGAAATCCCGCCTGCAGATGACCCGGTTCTTGAGGATGTGGCCTCGGTTTACGCGTGGGTATACAATAAGGAAGGTCAAAAGGAGAATCGACGTCAATGGGTTATACGGGAGCAGCCCGTCACGCTTTACCTGAACGGGGACGAATTGCTTACCCTTCTGTGTGCGGGACATCACCTGGACGAGCTGGCCGTGGGTTTTTTTTACGCTGAAGGTTTCATCGCAAGCCGGGAGAACCTGAAGAGAGTCGATGTCGACAGGGAGTCCGGGAAGGTGAACGTGGTTGCGGACGTGGATCCGTCCATCACCAATCGCCTGTGGATGAAGCGAACGGTTACCTCGGGATGCGGCAAAGGCTCGCTCTTTTACTACTCCCTGGATGCGCTTCTCAGCAGACCCGTGGAGAGCACCGTCAGGATTCCTTCCGGGCGGATCGTGGAAAGGGTGGAGGATCTCAACAGGTTGAGTGAGACCTATCGGAGGACGCACGGCGTGCACAACACGGTGCTTGCCGACCCGGAAAGGGTCCTTCTGTTCCGGGACGACATAGGCCGCCACAATGCGGTGGATATGATCGTCGGGCATGCCTTTCTTCATGAAATGAGACTTGCAGACCGGATGCTCATCACCACGGGCCGCCTCACTTCGGAAATCCTCATCAAGGCCGCCAAGGTGGGAATTCCCGTGCTGGTCAGCCGCAATACCGCGACGTCCCTGGCGGTCGAACTGGCCGTTTCGCTAAACATTACGCTGATCGGTTACGCTCGAGCCGGAAAATTCACTGTTTACAACGGAGAAGAGAGAATCAATCCGTGATTGGACGAGATCGAGAGGTGAAACGGCTATGACGATATATCTCGATAACGCGGCGACATCTCATCCCAAGCCTGCTTGCGTGTATGAAGCGGTCCGACGCGCGCTTTCAGACATCGGTGCGAGTCCCGGGCGTGCAGCTCACCGCAGAGCGCGCGAGGCGGATGCGGTCCTTTCGGATGCCAGGCTTAAGGCGGCGCAACTGCTCGGGATCGATGATCCGCGGACGGTTTCATTCACCCGGAACGCTACGGAAAGCATCAATATCGTGCTCAAAGGCTGGCTCAGACCCGGCGACCGTGTCCTCATATCCGCCGTTGAACACAACTCGGTTGTCAGGCCTCTGAGCGGGCTGAAAAGCATCGGCATCCAGACGACGGTGGTGCCCTGTTCAGAGAGGGGAACGCTGCGCCTGGACGCCTTCGAAAGTCTGCTCGATCCTCCTCCGCGCCTGGTGGTACTTACCCATGCGTCGAACGTGAACGGAGGTCTGCAGCCCGTCGTGGAGGCAGCGCGGCTGTGCCGGGCAGGAGGCGTTCCTTTGCTTCTGGATGCGGCTCAAACCGCCGGGCTTCAGACGATCCGTGCGAAGAACTGGGATCTGGGCATGCTGGCATGCTCGGGCCACAAGGCGCTGCTCGGGCCGCCCGGAGTAGGTATTCTTTACGTACGCAAGGACCTGGACGTACGGCCTTTGATGGAAGGAGGAACCGGAAGCAGGTCGGAAGAGGATCTTCAGCCCGATTTCAGTCCGGACCGATACGAGAGTGGAACTCCGAATCTGCCCGGAATCGCAGGGCTTGCCGCGGGCATGGCTTTTATTCTCGAAGAGGGTACGGACGCCCTGCTCCATCATGAACTCGAGTTGTCGAGGCGAATCGAGGAGGGTCTTTCTTTGAATTCCCGGGTGAGGGTCCTGCGCCCCGATGTGCGCGGAACAGGAACGGTGTCTTTTACGGTCGATGGTTTAAACCCTTCGGATATCGGGCACATCCTGGACGAGGCATTCGACATTGCGGTGAGGACCGGACTGCATTGTGCGCCGCTCGCCCACAGAACGCTGGGAACCTTCCCGGAAGGTACCGTACGTGTGTCTCCCGGATTTTCGACCTCGAGCACAGACATCGACTATTTCCTGGATTCCATGCGGCTGCTGCTTTCCAGGCAGCGCTGAAAAGGATGGACGGGCTCCTCCCTCTGGCGGGATCCCCCTCTCGCATGCCGCATAAGAAGAGCTAAGCAAGATGATACGAAAGGCCAGAATTGAAGACGTGCCGTGCATTCAGAAAATGCTCGGCGAATTTGCCCATGCGGGAAGACTCCTCCCACGCTCTCTCAGCGAACTGTATACGCACCTGAGAGACATGTTCGTCATCGACGGCGACGAACCGGATCGGCTGGCCGGGTGCTGCAGCCTGCACATCATCTGGGACAACCTGGCCGAAATCCGCTCGCTGGCCGTTGCTCATGCCTATCAGGGGCGGGGGTACGGCCGGCTGCTCGTGGAGAGCTGCCTGAAGGAAGCCCATGAACTGGGCATCCGGCGCGTTTTTACCCTGACTTACGCGGTGGCTTTTTTCCGGCATATGGGATTTGAAGTTGTGGACAAGAACATCTTTCCTCAAAAAATCTGGGCCGACTGCCTCCATTGTCCAAAGTTCCCGAATTGCGACGAAGTGGCGCTGGTCATTGACTTGTAGGATTTCAAAACGGGCCGGTCAATGGCTTGCCGAAAAAGCCGGACCCGCAGATATGCATGGACGGATTCCAGTGTCAATTGCAAACCTGCGGGAGGTGGGTTATATAAACAGGTGAATTTCTGGATGCTTTTAAGGGCACGTATTTCGTGCCCTTGTCATTGGGAGTCAGGGAAACAAATGCCCGGCGGCATATATACAGGGGTTACATAAAGAGATGTTCGGAGAAATACTCAAGAAGGTATTTGGAAGCCAAAACGATCGAAACCTGAAAAGAATCGCTCCAATTGTCGACCGGATCAACCAGTTCGAACCGCAGATCAGAAGGTTGAGTGACGACGACCTGAAGGCGAAAACACCCGAATTCAAGCAGCGCATCGAGAGGGGAGAGCCACTCGACGACCTGCTCCCGGAAGCCTTTGCCGTTGCACGGGAGGCGTCCATTAGGACCTTGGGCATGCGCCCTTTTGACGTGCAGATGATCGGTGGGATCGTCCTTCACCAGGGACGGATCGCCGAAATGAAGACGGGCGAAGGAAAAACCCTGGTGGCCGTCATGCCCGTTTATCTCAACGCACTCACGGGAAGAGGCGTTCACCTGGTGACGGTAAACGATTACCTGGCCCGTCGGGACAGTGAGTGGATGGGCAAGGTATATACCTTCCTCGGGCTCAGTGTGGGCTGCATCGTACACGGCCTCGACGACCCGGAACGCAAGGCCGCCTACCAGTCGGATGTCACTTACGGGACGAACAACGAATTCGGATTCGATTACCTGCGCGACAACATGAAGTTCCGCATCGAGGACATGGTGCAGAGGGAACTGAACTATGCCATTGTGGACGAGGTGGACAGCATCCTCATCGATGAAGCTCGTACCCCCCTGATCATCTCAGGGCCTGCGGAAAAATCCACGGAACTCTACTACAACATCAACCGGATCATCCCCCAGCTGAAGGAGGAAGCGCACTACACCAGGGAAGAAAAAAGCCGCACCGTGGCGCTCACCGAGGAAGGCGTTGCCAGGGCGGAGAGGCTTCTCGGTATCGAGAACCTGTATGATCCACGGCACATTGACATTCTGCACCACGTTCAGCAGGCGTTGAGAGCTCACACGCTCTTCAAGAAGGACGTGGATTACATCGTCAAGGACGGCAAGGTCATCATCGTTGACGAATTCACCGGGCGGCTCATGCCGGGGCGCCGGTACAGCGAAGGTCTGCATCAGGCTTTGGAAGCGAAGGAAGGAGTGCGGATCGAGAATGAAAATCAGACCCTCGCTTCCATTACCTTCCAGAACTATTTCAGAATGTTCAACAAGCTGGCCGGCATGACGGGTACCGCAGATACCGAAGCCCCCGAATTCGCCAAGATCTACAAGCTCGATGTCGTCGTTATTCCGCCGCACAAGAAGATGATCCGGATCGATCATCCGGATTGCATTTACAGGACGGAGCGCGAGAAGTTCCGGGCGGTCGTCAAGGAGATCAGGGAACTGTATGACAAGGGGCGTCCCGTCCTGGTGGGAACGGTGAACATCGCCAAGTCGGAAAAGCTGAGTGAAATGCTCAGAAGAGTCGGGGTGCCCCACCAGGTCCTGAATGCCAAGCACCATGAGATGGAGGCTGAAATCGTTGCCCAGGCCGGGCAGCCTTCGGCCGTCACCATATCGACCAACATGGCCGGAAGAGGCACGGACATTGTCCTTGGCCCGGGTGTCGTGGAACTCGGCGGACTCCATATCATCGGAACGGAAAGGCATGAAGCGCGGCGGATAGACAACCAGCTGCGTGGTCGTTCCGGCAGGCAGGGGGACCCGGGTTCCTCCCGCTTCTACCTCTCTCTCGAGGACGACCTTATGCGCATCTTCGCAGCCGATCGCCTGTCGGGACTCATGCAGCGCATCGGCATGGAAGAAGACGAGCCCATCGAACACCGGCTCATTTCCCGCGCCATCGAGAACGCTCAGAGCAAGGTCGAAGCCCAGAACTTCAGCATAAGAAAGCAGCTGCTCAACTATGACGATGTCATGAATCAGCAGCGCCTGGTCATCTACCAGCAGCGCCGTGAAGCCCTGCAGGGGGAAAACCTGAAACCGGCCATCCTGGATATGGTCGAGGACCTGGTGGACGGGGTGGTCCAGGAGTATACGACGGAGGACACCTATGCGGAAGACTGGGATCTCGAAAAGATCAGTTCCGAAATGTACCGCCTCTTCGGTCTGCAGCTCACTCTGACTGAGGAATCCCTCGGAGACATGAAGCGTGACGAACTGCTCGAAGATCTTCTCGACAAAGTGATCAAAAAGTACGAAGAGCGGGAGAGGGAGTTCGGGGAATCGGTCATGAGGGACCTGGAGAATTATCTCCTGCTTCAGACTGTGGACAGCTACTGGAAGGACCACCTTCTCAACATGGATCACTTGAAGGAGGGGATCGGGCTGAGGGGGTACGGACAGCAGGATCCCCTGGTTGCCTACAAAAGAGAAGGGCATGCACTCTTCCAGGACATGATCGAACGGATCAAGGAAGAAGCGGTCCGACTGCTGTTCCATATCCAGCTGCAGAGAGAGGAGCAGGTCCAGGAGCTTCGACAGGAACAGGAAGACCAACCCATGTTTTACGGCCCGGCAGGCGGCGGTTCCCCTCGACCCCAGGCCGTGAGAAAGGACAGGAAAATTGGGCGCAACGACCCCTGCCCCTGTGGAAGCGGGAAGAAATACAAGAAATGTTGCGGTAAATGACGGCCCCTTTGTGGTCCCGGGCTTCAAGGTGTCGGCAGCGGCGTCGGGAATGCGCTACGTCGATCGGCCGGACCTGGCTCTCATAGTCGTCGATTCCGCGGTAGGCGGGCCGGCGGCGGGAGTCTTCACGAAGAACCGCTTCACAGCCGCTCCCGTGCTGCTTTGCAGGGAGCACCTGAACCTGTCCAGGACGAAAGCCGTCCTGGTCAATGCGGGAATCGCCAACGCGTGCACGGGCGAGGAAGGGATCAATCGTGCGCGCGAGATGGCACGCCTTGCGGCAGAAGCACTGGATACAAGAACTGAAGCTGTTCTTGTCGCATCGACGGGGATCATCGGGCGCCAGGTCGAAATCGAGCCCGTAAAGCGCGAAATGAGAAACCTCGTGGAATCCGCTCGACCCGACCGGTGGAATGAAGTGGCTCGCGCCATCATGACCACCGACCTCGTGCCCAAGATGGCCTGTGCCGAGGTCTGCATCGGCGGCACAAAGGTCACCATCGGCGGAGTGGCGAAAGGATCCGGCATGATCGCCCCCGACATGGCCACCCTGCTTGTCTTCGTCTGCACCGATGCGTCGATCGATGGGGCGGTGCTGAACCATTGGGCTCGGAGGGGAGCCGACCATTCTTTCAACTGTATCACGGTGGACGGGGATACAAGCACCAACGACTCTCTGATCGTCGTGTCGAGCGGTGCGGCGGGCAACCCTGCACTGGCCGAAGTGGACAGCCCGGATAGTCTGGCCTTCGGAGAAGCGCTCGAGGCGGTGCTGCTCGAACTCGCGAAGAAAGTGGTCCTCGATGGCGAAGGGGCCACGAAGTTTATTGAAATCCAGGTGACGGGGGCCCCCGATGAATCCTCGGGCAAGGCGGTCGCCCTGACCATCGCCAACTCGCCCCTGGTCAAAACGGCCTTCTTCGGCGAAGACGCAAACTGGGGAAGGATAGTCGCAGCTGCCGGCCGGGCGGGAGTGCCACTCGTTCCCGAACAGGTCACACTGTATTTCAATGGAGTGTGCGTGTTTCGCGCAGGGACCCCCCTGACCGATGCCGATACGGAAGAAAAAGCCGCCCGGGTGTTCCGCGGCAGGGAGATCGAGGTCTGCCTGGATCTCGGGATGGGGGCGGCTTCCTACACCGCCTTTACATGCGATCTTTCCTACGATTATGTAAAGATAAATGCTTCGTACCGGTCGTGAGGCTTTACGGACAGGCGATCCCGCCCTGCCGTGAAGAAATCCTCGTGTGCCGGCCTTCATCGATCGATGGATTCGATCCGCCCCGACGGATCCCCGCTTACTGCCACCTCGATGTGCCGGGTCCTACTGGTAGTACTTGTGCACGTATTCCATCACCATGCGGTGCGTGTTGAAAACGGGGGTGATATCGGCGATGGACCGCTTCATGATGGACGCCCATTGCTTGGGATTTGCGTAGTACGTGGTGACCATGTCGTCGAGGTCCTGATACAGGTCCGCCGCGGCATCTTCGTCGGGCAGATCTTCGTCGTCCCCGATGGCCCATCCGTTGATGCGATTCCGGCAGGCTTCCCTCCACCAGCCGTCGAGCACACTCATGTTCACTCCAGCGTTATAGCACACCTTCATGCCGCTCGTTCCGCTGGCCTCCCGGGGGCGGCGGGGCGTGTTGAGCCATACATCGGCGCCCTGGGTCATGAGCGCCGCCGACCAGATGTTGTAATTGGGCACAAACACCAGGCGCAGCTTGTTTTCATACTGCTTGCCGGTATTTACGATCTCTTTGATCAGCTGTTTTCCTGCATCGTCCTGGGGATGAGCTTTCCCGGCGAAGATCAACTGGACGCGATCGAAGGAGAGATTGAACAGGTACTCGAGGTCCGAAAAGATCAGGGTGGCCCGCTTGTAGGCGGTGGCGCGTCGAGCGAAACAAATGGTGAGGAATTCCGGTGTGAACCCGACGCCGGAGAGGGAATTGATGTAACTGATCAGCCGTTTTTTTGCCTGGATTTTCGCCTCCCTGATTTCGCTGTCCGGGATGTTGTCCGCTTCGCCGAGCTTTTGGGGCTGCTGGCGCCAGCCGGGCAGATGCCTGTCGTACAGCGCTTTGAATTCCGGCCCGGTCCAGCTCAGATGATGCACGCCATTGGTCACGTGGCCGATATCGAACCCGGGAAACATCTGCCTGGAAATCTCGCCGTGAAGCTGACTCACCCCGTTGCTTGCGCGGGAAAGGCTGAGAGCGAGGATGGTGGTGGTGAGCAGGTCGTCGCCCGCCAGCTTGCGGATATTTG
>JABUEY010000109.1 GCA_013314815.1 Syntrophobacteraceae bacterium | reverse complement strand
AAGCATCTTGCAGACTTCTCCTCGCCTGCCGGTGGTTGGATTTGGCAATCAACCAACTCGCCCTTGGGCATCTGGTGGATAGCCGTCGCGCCAACTCGAATGTTATAAATCGATACGACACGGTCTCCTTCGTGGGAATGAGGTTGTGATGTCGAAAGAGATTGTTGCGGGAGTGACGTTGTGATGTCGTCGATCCTTTGCGTGAAAAGCACCGGATGTGTGAAAGTCACCGAAGGTACTCGTTTTATGAACCATGAAAGATCAGGTGGTCGACGCATGCGCCAGGGCCGCTTGCCGACTTCAATCCGGGTCGTGTGACTCGGCCCGGTTGGAGCGGAGAACGGCTCCCGCCGGGAGCCCGCCTTCCATGTTTTTTCTTCCGGAGATCCATCGGGTCAGCATCTTCTCGTGAGTCTGCCATTGTCCGAAAAGGCTGCCCTGAGAGGCCATCCATTCCAGATTGCGCCTGATGCCGGCTGGTATGGGCGTGGGATTCAAGCCGGCCCACGGGGAGCCGGGAAGAGGCATGAAGGCATGAGCGTGAAGGCGCACGCCTTCGCCTGCGAGTTCTTCCATGAACGTCAACGTGTCGCTCATCTGCCGCGGGGTTTCACCGGGCAGGCCGAGTATGAAATCCACCACCGGCTGGAAGCCCCTCTCGACGAGAATCCGGCATGCTCGCCGCACGTCGTCGGGGTCGTGCCCCCGGCGCATTTTCAGAAGCATGTCCGGGTTTCCGCTTTGAGCGCCGATGACCACCCTTTTATTGTCGCAGAAGGCCTGCATCAGGTCTGCAGTCTGCCGGTCCACAAAGTCGGGACGTACTTCGGACGGAAAGGACCCGAAGAAGATTCTTCCTCGCTCCGGCAGGCGATCCCGAATGCCCTTCAGAAGCAACTCGACGGCATGACGATTGACCTGGCGGCCGTCGTTCGACCCGTAGGCCAGGGCATTCGGGGTAATGAATCGAATGTCCACGCGGTCCGTTTCCACCAGTCTCTCGACGGCTTCGAATATGGAATGCAATGGCCGGTGGCGTACCTTCTTTCCCTTGAAGACGGGAGTCTGACAGTACTTGCATCCGAACGGGCATCCGCGTGTGATTTCAATGGGTCCGAACTTTGCTTGTGTAAAAGGAAAGGGCGGTATGTCGCCAAGCGCGGAAGGTTCTCCCTTCCCCGTAAAAAGAAATCCGGTGCCGCTGCGCACGTACAGCCCCGGGATGTCTTCCAATCTGCCCGCGCCGCTTCTTGCGAGCACAAAACGGGGGAACAGAAGATCGCCTTCCCCGACGCATACCGCGTCAAAACCCGCTTCGAGGGTACGCCGGGGAGCTCCGGACGGGTGGGGGCCGCCTGCGATAACGGTGACTCTTTCCCGGAGGGAATACCTTGCAAGGGACAGGATCTCCTGCCGAACGACCGGCCACTGGAATGTCATGAACGAGTAGCAGAGGATGATCTCGTCGTAAGCATCGAGATACTCGTCCAGGACGGAAATCATGCTTCCGTTCCTGCGCGGATCCGTCCAGAAGACCGGGATGGAATCCAGGGCGGGGCAGGTTTCCAGCCCCGCAAGAAGAGCCAGGAGGCTGTACCGGTTGAAGCGATCGTAGCGAAGCAGCAAAGCGGGGCGTGAAGATCCCGCTCCCGCCGTCTCGTATGCATTCCCATCCGCCCGTTTTTCTGCCCTGCCGGCCACCCCAGAAACCCCGTTGTCAAGCTTCTCTTGCCGGCACCTTCAAATCCAGCAGAGGCGCGTGCTGTTGAGCTCCGTATATATCCGTGTCTCCAGGCGAACCGGAAACCACGGGCCGCTGCAGAGTGCATTTCACCGCTGCGGCGGGGTCGAAGTAGATGATATGAAATATCCTTTCGATCGGCAGGCCGTAGAGTTCCGCCATCAGCTCCCTTGTAAAGAATCCAATCGACTTGAGAAAGCGATAGACCTCTTCACTCTTGAAAAGGACATCCAGGGTGAGTTCGTAGGGCCCGGCGTTCTTGCTCCGTATGACGACGGCCAGTTCGCTGAGAGGGACTGTCTTCATCTGCCGACCTCGCACAATTCGAGGGGGAAGTATTGCAAGGGGTCTTCGACCTCCATGAGATGATAGATGCTGAACTCATAAACTGGCCCGCAGGGGATGTCCGACGGACTGTACAACAGGGCCAGGTTCCCCGCGGTGGATATTCTGCCGGGGTAGCCGCAGTGCAGAACAGTGCTCCGCGCATGAGCACAAAGGGCGTCGGCATCTTCCTCGTCTGCGGCGATGGCTTCAATGATGACGGCCATTTCATGCGGTACCGAGTCCTTCTCCGGTTCCATGGCTCCCATTACCCCGTTCACCCCGTAAACATGGAACAGAATTCTGCCCGCAATACCCAGATCTTCGATCACCTGCCTTTCAACGGAGTCAAGAATGGCATCGATCCGGCATATGAATGCGGGATCCCTTACCCCGGCCACGCAGATCGTCCGGTATCCGGAAAGTCTTACTCCTTCGAGCTTGATCGTGTAGGGAAGATCAGGAACAAAACGGCTGCCCGAAACACGGACACGGCCTCCATCGAGTTCTTCGAACTTTGTATCCGTGAGATCAAGGGTTCCGCCGGGGCCTGGAAGCCGGTATGGATCGCTTTTCTCATACAGGGTGTGCGCGGCTGTCGAAACCCGGGTGAATCGTCTCTGTTCGTTGAGAGACTCCAGTTCAAAACCGTCCCGGCGAAGCGTACCCATCACACAGTCGCGGCCGCTCCCGGGAGTCGCGGCAATTGCGGCACACTCGAGTATCTTCCCCATGTGATAGGCGAGCCCCGGGTCGAACCCCTCCCTGATGGCGGGTGCCGCGAAGGGGACCGGGTCGTAGCATCGTCCGCACAGGATGACCTGGCTTCCGGTATCCAAAGCCTTCCAGACAGGTTCGGCACCCATCTGAGCAACGATCCGGGTGCTCGATCGGATGTCCTCCCTTCTTATGGGAGCCGAGTGAGACAGGGACCGCAGGCGCTTCGAATCGAAGGCGGCCAGCACGTCATGACTGCTGATATCCGCATGAAGGACGGCAACCGTAAAACGCAGGCGTTTTTTTGCCGCGATCTCTTCCAGGATGGATCGAGTCCACTCCACATGCGGCAGGGCGCCACTTCCTCCGGCGGAGCCGATGATGACCGGAATTGAGGCACCGACTGCGGCTTCCACAATGATCTCAAGATCACGCCTCACCGCCTTGCGGGAAGTAAAAGACTTTCCGGCACCCAGGTAGTAGGGCCCCGGGTCCGTGCTTCCGGCATCCACGGCAACCAGGTGAGGTTTTCTCGCCATACCCTTTCGAAAGGATTCTTGGGGGAATCCGTAGCCGAGAATCGCCGTGGGAGAGAGAACCCTGAATTCATCTTCATTCATCCAGTGCCGCCTCCAGTGCTCCGGTTGCATAATCGCGGTCCAGCCCGGGAGGGAGTGCACCGTTCGCAGTTCGCACAAAGACCGGGCAGGAGCTTCCATGACCAGGCCATATAACGTACTCGTCATCCGGATCAATCATAATCTTAAACCGTCCCGGATCAAGCCTGAAGAAATCCATCACCTAGAACGCGCGAGCAGCCTCCTGAAAGAACCTCCAAATGCTTCGATCATTGGGGGTCCTTTCCGGCTCTTACGGC
Source organism: Syntrophobacteraceae bacterium (assembly GCA_013314815.1). Taxonomy (GTDB): domain Bacteria; phylum Desulfobacterota; class Syntrophobacteria; order Syntrophobacterales; family Syntrophobacteraceae; genus JABUEY01. Next base: position 9,778 of record JABUEY010000109.1, on the reverse strand, counting down.
AAACCATTCTGCAACAACATAATTCCTGTAGCAACATCATTCCCGTAGCAGCGTCATTCCCTCAACAAGGCCATTCGCCTCCACAACGTCATTCCCGCGAAGGCGGGAAGCCAGCAAGGGTAACCGCGCACGGCGAAACAGTTTCAAGAAATAAGAAAAAGCCTGGAAGATAACTGGAAGACAAGATGGATGAAGCAGGGCAATCCCGGGTGGAGAGATCTTTATGGTACGATCTGCGCTCAGACCGGGTTCCCGCCTTTTCACGGGAATGACGGTGTGACGGCGAATGACATTGTTGTGGCAGGGACGTTGTTGTGGAACTGACGTTGTTGCTGGGATGATGTTGTGATGCCATAAATCCTTTGCATGAAAAGCACCGGATGCGTGAAAGTGTTGGAGGTACTCCTTTGCCGGATGAGCCTCTTTTCACTCCGCCGTTGCGGCGAAAGGCAGGGATCCAGGATGGACAACAAGTTCGATGGGGGTGCGGCCGATGAGTTCTCCTTCAGCTTGCACGTAGACTTCAGGGTCTGAGAAGAGCTTCACGCGGCGTGCCAGGAGCGACCGGATTTGAGGATGCCCGACGTGTTTTCCGAGGTAGATCTTTGGAAACAGGCCGAGAATCTCCCAGCGGGACAGGGATTCTCCCCAGAGCAGCTGGAAGTGGCCTGCAACAGGGGAGGCCCCGGGGGCGATCATCATGCCCCCTCCGAAGTAGCGGCCCAGCCCTGCGGCAAAAAGAATGCTCTGGGTATCGATTGGTTTACCGTCGGCTTCGCCCACCAGCCGGAAAGGCCTGAGTAGCGCAAGCTCTTGAATGACGCTCAAGGCATACGCGCTCTTTCCCCTCCGAACGAGCCTCTGCTGTCGGAACCGTTTGACGACGAGGGCGTCGAAGCCTCCCCCCAGCACCATGACGAAAACCTTTTCCACCGGTCTTCCGTCCAGCCCTTTCAGGCGGCATGATCCCACACCGACCTTCACGACGGAGTCTCCGAGAGCTGTCCGCAGTTGTTCTGCCGGGTTTGAACCCGTATGGAAGTTGCGCACGTAGTCACATCCGGTGCCGAAAGGAACCATGCCCACGATCGGAAGCCTTCCGGCGGGTTCAAACCACAGCCCGTTTACCACCTCGTTCAGCGTTCCGTCTCCTCCAGCCACTACGATGCGTTCGCAGCCCCGGCGCCTCGCCTCAGCGGCGAGCAAAACTGCATGCCCTGGACCCTCGGTCAGCCAGGTGACCTGCGGACGCACTCCGGAACCCAGGGATTCAAGCAGGCGGGGCCACTCGCGGGCGGCCAGTCCGCGGCCTGAAACCGGATTGATGATTGCCGCACACTTCATTCTTTTTACCCGTTACCCGGGAAACACCTCCATGTCGGTCGGATCCAAACGAATCCTAATCTTAATGCCCTCAGGAAGTATAGAACACGAAGATGCAAATGGCCACGTCGAGATTCAAGGCCTCAGGCAACGGTTCCGTCCTGCACACGCCACTGGATTTATCCGGGAAGGGAAATCCTTTCAGCAGCCGGCGGATCCGTATTCGAAAGATATCGCCGGCCCTGTGATGCTTCGAAAGCATGGGATCCGAGGGGGAATCAATCCCCGTTCGAAGAGTTGCTCTCCACGCCTTGTTACTCGACAATACTCTCCCTGAGTGCAAACGAGTGCGGTACGGGTACAGGCATGAAGGTCTTTCTAACCGGATCATACATCGCCCTGTAGGAAGTCCCTGAATTTCCCTGCTTGCGCATCACCTCCCAGCCTTTTACATAATAGGAGCAGGAATCATTGAAGCAGATAAACATGAATTCCATGTCCCAGTTGGTGAAGGGATTTACGGGCACAGCCCATTTCTTCATCTTTTGGCCGCAGTGGGGACAATGTATGCCGTGCCCACCCTTGTCGGGAGCATTCCCTTCCTGTTCCAGGCGCGTGTCTTCATCGAAGACGATTCTAACCTCGGGCCTTTTGGGCCTGGTGGAATCGTTCCCCCGTCTTTCCGCATAGACGGCATAAACAGGATCACTCGGAATTCCCAGGTGGGCGTACTTGTCTTCCGCGGGGCGAGGCCTGCCTTCCGAGACAAACACCTGGGGTTTTTCGAACATGGGCGTGTGTTTGAAAAACTCCTTCACGATCGCTATACGTTCCTGTTCCGTGGCTTCCCGCCATAACTTCACGGCCTTGGCCGGAAACATGCGGTTGGAGAAGATGACGAGAAACAGGCCATGTGGCTTGAGCACTCTTGCGACCTCGCCGAATACCTCGAACGGCCGGGTGAGGTAGTCCACGGAAACGGTGTTGATTACCACATCAAACGTGTCATCGGGGAAAGGCAGCACGGGATCCTTGTTCAAGTCGTGAAACAATATTTCAGTCAATGAACGGTTGTTTGAGAGTTCATTCCTGTTGAGACCCAGGCCTACCACTGCGGAAGGTTTCAGCTTTTCGGGAATGTGTGAATCCCACCCCGCCATCAAATCAAGAATCACGGGCTCGGGTTCTGTTATCAGCTGTCCGATGACTGCCTCGACAGTGGAAAGAGCTGTTGAATCCAGGTGCTGCACGAAGCGGTCTTTCCGATAGAATTCGCTGTCGTCGGATTCGTCCAGCCTCTCGAAGGCGTCGGCGGGAAACGGTCTACGGGAAGAAAGAGCATCATCTCGGGCAAGTCCTTCAGTCGTCATGTTGATCCTCCTGGTAGAATAAAAAGAGCCGGGAGATAAAATCAACCCGGCTCGTGGCCCCATCTCTGGGCAGGTTTACACTCATTCCTATTTGTGACACAACTTTATCATTCCTGAGGAAATGTCAAGGGTGAGGCTCCAGTAATCTGATGCAAGAGGGAGGAAAGAAAGTCCATCCGGCAGACGAGTACCTCCGGTGCTTTTCACGCATCCGGTGCTATTCGCGAAAAGGGTCGATAACATCGGGAGGTCACTTGACATCGGAACATCATTCCCGTGGATATTACAACGTCACTTGGCAAGACAACGTTATCCCTCGAATATTACACCGTCATTCCCGCGAAGGCAGGAATCCAGTCACCAGCCTGCCAGGCGCAGATCTCGCCGTACTCTCCTCCCGGGGTCGTCCTGCTCTATCCATCGTGTCTTCCAGGTTTTTTGCGATTTCCTTTGACTGTTTCGCCATGCACGGTTCCTTTTCCTGGATTCCCGCCTTCTTGCGGGAATGACGATGTTGTGGGAACGACGTTGTGATGCCAAAAGAGTTGTCGTGGACATGAAGCGACATTGTCGTGGGTGTATCCGACACTTGTGGGGCAGGTGTCCGGAGACGTGGTTACGGTTGATGAGAATATGCCGGAAGAACCGGAAATGAAGTTCGATTCATTGACCGGACTGTGGCCGGATTTTATTTTCGAATGATGACAGGCATTTTCTCGGGTATCCCGGTAGGCGGAATGCCGCTTCCTGCCGGGATCTTTGCAGTTGTATTCTCCACCGAAACCGGAAGGGCGGGGGACAATGATCTTTAGGGAGGTTTTCCGTGGATGTCGGGCGGCGGTCGTCATGGTGGTCTTTCTGGGACTGGTCATGCCTGGATCCGCAGCGGGAGGTGAAAAGATGCCGGAATCAAAGTCAACGGGCGCCGTTCGTCTGCCCGTGCCTGCAATCGACGGAGGAATGTCGCTGGAGAAGACTCTGTCGGCACGGAGGTCTGTCAGGTCATTCAAGAATGAATCCCTGACACTCGATGAGGTATCCCGGTTGCTCTGGGCTGCCCAGGGGGTCACCCATCTCAGGGGATTCAGAACGGCTCCCTCCGCCGGTGCGCTGTATCCTCTGGAAGTCGTCCTGGCGGCGGGAAACGTGGACGGCCTGGCCTCGGGAGTCTACAGGTACAGGCCCGATCATCATGACCTGCTCGTGATCGGCCGGTCCGATATCCGGGATGAACTTCATCGAGCAGCACTGCACCAGGCCTTTGTTCGGGATGCGCCGGCCGTCCTGGTCATTTCCGCCTTTTTCCATCGCACGACGGGAAAGTACGGGGAGAGGGGGATCCGGTACGTGCATATGGAAGTGGGCCACGCTGCGCAGAATGTGCTTCTCGAAGCCGTGTCGCTCAACCTTGGAGCAGTGGTGGTCGGTGCCTTCGATGACGCCCGGGTAAAGCGGGTTCTGAGCCTGGATGCCCGCGAGGAACCGCTTGTGGTCATTCCCCTCGGCAGATGAAGGTTCTGTGCCGCCCCGCGTTTCTCTTCCTGCTGCCCGGGTTTCTGCGCTGCTCCGGCCCGGCTGAAGATACCTTCTCCGACGTCGCCGTGCGGTTGGCAGGGATGGGATGAATCTTGGCAGTGCAGCGATCTGGTGGAGATGTACCCTGTCAAGGGCAGGTGCCGGGAGGCCCCAGCCTGTATGCCGTCGGATCGGCCCTTTAAGGCCGATCCTGGGATCCGGGGTGAGACGAGGCGGGTCCTGCCGTGAAAGGATCTGAATCCGGACGAACGGATCTACGGGTCAAATCTCCTTTTCCCGCTCGCCAGGCTGCAAAACGTCGGTATGCACTCTCCCGGGTCTTGTTTTCGGATCGATCCGGATCTTCTTTCCCCTGTGGTTGAAACTTCATGGCCCGCTGGATAGATGACGATATCTATACTGACGGATTCAATCGGATTCTCGAATTTGCCGTCGGAGAGTTTATCGAGAGACGTCAAGAGGGGGGCTCCCGTGAATGCGCCCGGATTGTGGCTGCAGGTGAGAAAACTCGAACCCAATGACAGGAAAAAAAGAAGCATTCGGAACACGGCCCGGGCGAGATACAGGGATATCTTTTCAGCTTCCCCGACGGCGATGGCCGTCTGTGATGAGAAGGGTCGCCTGACGGAAGTGAACCGGGCATTTCTGGACAGCCTCGGGTGGGCGGGTGGCCAGGATGACGAGGTCTTGTGCATTCCGGGCCTTGAAGATCTGTTCGGTGACGGTGTCAGGGGTCTTTTGCCCAACCAGACGGTGAGGCGAACGCTTTCCGTTGATTTGACCATGTTCAGTCCGCGCGGCAAGGCGGACGCCGGGATGTCCACCTTCAGACTGCTTGATTTGACGATTACGCGTCTTGGCAACAGTGCTCAGGACGAGCTTTCCTGCCTGGTCCAGGTCCATGATGCAGTGAATGAGTGGAATATTTGCCGGAGTGCGCCGTCGCTGGACGGCCCTGGGCGGTTCCTTGCGCGGTTCAGCGCTGACGGAAGACTTTCTTTCGCCAATGAATCCTTCTGTGCGGCCTTCGAAGTGGATCCGGAGAATGTTTCCCGCAGCGTGTTTCTCGATTGTGTTCATCCCGATGATCGCGAACGGGCAAGGTTGGATATCGGATCACTCTCGATGTCGGAACTGACCGGAACCTTCGAGTACAAGTCAGCCGGGTGTGGCCGACCGGTGCAATGGGTACGGTGGACGTTCCATGCCCTGCACGATGGAAAAGGCGATCGTGCTCGATACACGGCGATCGGAAAAGATATAACGACTCGCACAGAAAGCGAGGAGGGATGGAAGAAGTATGAATTCATCGTGAATGCATCGAAGGAATTCATGGCCCTTATCGACCGAAACGGTTTCTTTGAAGCTGCCAACGAGCCGTTCTGCAGGGCAGTTGGGAAAAGATCGATTGAAATCCTGGGAAGATCGGTCTTTGAACTCTGTGGCAAGGAAACATTTCACAGGAAGATCAGGGAGTTTCTAGACCGTTGTTTCGAAGGGGCCGAACTGCATGAAGAGGTGTGGTACCCGGCATCCGCTCATGGCACGAGATGTTATGACGTCCGTGCGTATCCGTACGTCGGAGAAAGAGGAGTGGTCAGCCATGTTGTCGTGGTTTCCCGGGATATAACGGAGAGGAAGCGGGCGGTTGAGGCATTGGAGGAGAGTGAGGAACGGTTCCGCTTTCTCGCGGAAAATACCGGCGATGCGATCTATCGCCTGAAATACGATTCGATGGATTATGATTATCTCGGTCCCGCCATAAAGAAACTTACGGGGTATTCGGCCGATGAGATCGATGCAGTCAGGTTTTCCAGCCTGGTGATCAGAATAGAGATGCCGGGCGAGGGATCGGTTTCCGCTGACGCCATTATGCGAAAGCGGCAAAAGGGAGAGACGGGCGAATACCAGGCGGATTATCTCATAACAAAAAAAGACGGTGCGCAGGCCTGGCTGAGGGACCATTCGTTTCCGTGGCTGGATGCGTCTGGTGATCTGATGGGTTCCGTTGGCGTACTGACCGATGTTACCCGGCGCAAGCAGGCGGAGAAAGCCCTGCTCGAGAGTGAAGAGCGGTTCCGGAACATTGCGGGTCTGTCCCCCTTTCCCATAGCCATCCTGGACGCTCAGGGGCGTTTTCTCTATTTGAATCAGCGATTCGTGGAGCTTTTCGGTTATACGCTCGCCGAACTGCCTGCCATCGAGGTATGGTTCGCACTGGCTTTCCCTCACCCTGCCTGCAGGGAGGAAATTCTTCGGCTCTTACGAGTCGACCTGGAAAGAGCGGCCGGGTACGAAGTGGTGACCCGGCTGTTCGAAGTGGTCTGCAGAGACGGGGCGGTTCGTGAGATCCTTTTCAGAGTGGTGAAAATGGAAAACGGTGACAGATTCATCACCTGTGAAGATAGGACGGAACAGCGAAGGATGCAGGAGGAGCGCATCAGGGTGAGCAAGCTCGAATCCATAGGTGTGCTGGCGGGAGGTATTGCACACGATTTCAACAACATACTCACTGCGGTCCTGGGCAATATTTCCCTGGCTGCAATGGCGATAAAGCGGGGGGCAGAAGCAGGTGAAAAGCTGATCGAAGCGGAAAAGGGCTGCCTGAGGGCGAAAAGCCTGACTCAGCAGCTTCTCACATTCTCTAAAGGGGGTGATCCCGTCAAGCGGCTGCTCGTTCTGCCCGGCTTTCTTCGAGAGACAGTTCGTTTTGCTCTCGCCGGTTCCAGCGTACACAGTGACTTCTACATCGAAGAAGACCTGTGGTGTGTTGAATGTGATGAGGGCCGGATGGCGCAGGTGATCAATAATCTGGTCCTCAATGCAAAGGAAGCGATGCCCGGTGGAGGGCGCATCCAGGTCCATGCCGCAAATGTCGTTCTGGATGGGAAAGAGTCTCTACCCCTGAAAGACGGCAGATATGTGGAAATATCCGTCAGGGATGCCGGTGCGGGTATTCCCGAGAACATACTTCCGAGAATCTTCGACCCCTACTTTACGACCAAGCAGAGAGGAAGCGGTCTTGGACTGGCCACATCGTATTCCATCGTAAGGAAGCACGGCGGCTACATTCGAGTACAATCGCGGGAAGGGTATGGGACGACGTTCAGCGTACTGCTGCCTGCCGTGGAATCCCGGGAAGAATCGGAGGAAGAAATCGGAAGAGCAAAGCATGGAAGGTTCGTGCGCTCGAAAGGCAGAATACTCGTGATGGATGACGAGGATATCGTCCTGAATCGCACTTATAACCTGTTGAGGCACCTGGGTTATGAGGTCGAACTTGCCAGGGACGGCCTGGAAGCGATCGAGGTCTATAAAGAGGCAATGGGACTTTCGACGCCGTTTGACTGTGTAATTATGGACCTCGATGCATCGGGAGGTCCGGCAGGTGCAGACACGGTTCAGAATCTTAGAGAGATCGATCCCGAATTCAGGGTCATCGTATCGAGCGATGGCGCCCGGCGGCGCGGCGGCTCGTGGCTTCTGAAAAAGGAGGGAGTATGTGGCGTGGTATCGAAACCCTATCGTGCGGAAGAACTGGCCTCCGTGCTTGCCGGCGTGCTGAAACTCAGGAACCGGCCGGGATGAACGGCAGGGCGGTTCCCTTGCGGTAAGCCACCGCCTGGCAGGTGGCAATCAATCCTCCGCCCTCTTCGTATACCCTGATATCATAGAGTGAGGTTCTGCGGGTGCGGTTGACTTCACGGGCTTCGGCAGTGAGTCTGTTGCCGGGGGATGCGGGAGCGACATAGTTGATCGTCATGCTGAGTGCAACCGCCACGGTACCATGAGAGTTGGACGCGGTTTCAAAAGCTTCGTCGATGAGCGCAAAAATCGCTCCCCCATGAGCAAGTCTGAACAGGTTTTCCATTTCGGAGGTTACCGTCATTTGAACCCTGGAGTAGCCGGGGTTCAATTCCACGAGTTCCAGGCCGAACATTTCCGCAAAAGGTTCCCTGGCAACCTGGTCGAATATCGCCTGTCTTATCTTCGGATCCACCTGACTGGTTCTCCCCTCCGAAGTCGAGCGCGAAACATCCCGATCACGAGGGCAACCGGCCTTGCATGGAAAACGCCTTTCGTTTTGTGCGAGGAAACAGGCGTCCACCCCCCGTGCTCTTCCCGTTCGTTCGATCCTGTTAAGGGTTCGACTGCTGTCTTATACCAGGAAAACAAAGCTTCTTCACAGAAGAAAATCGCAGAGATCTAATAAAGTACCTGGAGAAAGCCCCAACCTCCTTCCCGAGAGAACAACACCGTCCTTCCCGCGAAGGCGGGAATCCAGTCCAAACGCAGATCCCGCCGTACTTTCCACCCGGGATTGCCTTGCTCTATCCAGCTTGTCTTCCAGGCTCTTTCCCCTTTCCTGGGTTAAACCGACGCAGAGCGTACCGTTTGGTCTGCCCGTCATGATCTATACCAAGAACTCTTTCGCCATGCACAGTTACGCTTCCTGGATTCCCGCCTTGGTGGGAATGAAGCTGTTGCAGGTGTATTCTACCTGTGTGCGACAACAGTCCGGGTGCGCGTTTACCGGAAAAACCAGAAAACCGGGCGGGAGTATGACTCGAGTACGCTGCAGGCGGCATTTGTAGGACGGTAAAGAAAAGGATTATGCTTCGTGAGCTCTGAAAGGCCGATGAAACTGAATTTTTCCTTGGCCCATCGCTTTTCATTGAATAGGCCAGGTAATGAGAACTTCCTTGCAGAATAAGGGTTAATTCTGATACATACAAGAAAATGAATGTGGATCCAATTTATAGCAATTGACTTCATGTTCCAATTTATCAATAATTGAAGAGGAAAAAGCGAAGATCCAAGATTGTTCATCCTGTCTTTCCGAATATGGTGTAATCAGACTATTGATGACCAGCGGAATGAGAAAACGGAGATTCCTGATGACAAAGAAAATTTATGAAATTGCAGCTGAAATTGTTCAGGCTCAGGCTTCAGTGGGCAAGATGACGCCTGAAGAGATTGAAGTGATTCTACTGAAGACCTTCGGTATGCTGCAGAAGATGCGCAGTGCTGAAGAAGAAGGTACACTTCTGCTCCAGGGGAGACGGACCGAGGATGTGCAAGGTGAGAGCAGACCTCTGGAAAAGATCAGCCCCAAGGATTCGATCCAGGAAAACAAAGTCATCTGCCTTGAGTGTGGAGTCGAGATGAGGCAGTTGACTACCAAGCACCTGACTTCTCACGGTCTGAACCCCCGAGATTACAAGAAGAAATGGGGCTTTCCATTGAAGCAGTCGCTTTCGGCCAGGTCATTGTCCAGGGCCAGGAGCAGGGCGGCGAAGAAAAGAGGGCTTCCCGAAAACCTTGTAAAATTCCAGGAAGAAAGAAAGCTCAAGAAAGGCCAGTCCGAAGTTCCCGCTGCCGGTAGGCCGGAAGAGCCGAAGAAGGCATGACTCGATCGGGGTTCTTGTTTCAAGGTGTAAGGGGGAATGTCCCAGGTCACGCCTGCCGTCGTTTCACTTTCCAAGGATGGAAGGGTGCTGCCTGTTGCGTAGAGGCGGTTTGACAGGCGGTGGTCTCGCCGCGGCAAG
>JABUEY010000108.1 GCA_013314815.1 Syntrophobacteraceae bacterium | reverse complement strand
TTGCATAGATCGGGACCTGGAGATCCCGAAGAAGAAACGGAATGGCTCCTATGTGATCTTCATGGCCGTGGGTTACGATCAGGGCGCGAATGCGTCCCCTGTTCTGCTGAAGATAGGTGAAGTCGGGAATGACGATGTCGATGCCCAACATCTCATCTTCCGGAAACATAAGGCCGGCATCGACGATTACGATGGTGTCTTCATACTCCATCACCATCATGTTGAGACCGATCTCTCCAAGACCTCCCAGTGGTATGACTTTCAAAACCTGCTGATCCGCGCAGTCGTTTTCCATATTCTACATGCTTCCTTTGTCGCGGGATATCTCATCCGGGTCAAACGCCAGTTCCCCGGGGGCCGTGCCCGGCCTCCTCCGGACGGAGATGCTTCCCGATCGCCTCCCTCACCCGTTCTGCCAGGATATCGCGGTCTTTCGGGGCAATGCCCCTGGTGGGAATCGGAACCCCCAGGGTCATCTCGATCACGCCGGGACGAATGATCCAGCCCCCCTTTTTGGACAGCACATGATGAGACCCGCTGATGGAAATCGGTACGATTGGCTGCTGAGACCGAATGGCAAGAATAAACCCTCCCTTCTTGAATTCCCTCATCACGCCATCGGGGCTTCTCGTCCCCTCGGGAAAAATGACGACGGATACTCCCCCCTTCACCATTTCCGCTGCCCGGTTCAGACTTTCAAACGCCTTCCTCCTGTCCGTGCGGTCAATGGGGATATAGCCCGTGGCGGTCATGGCGGGACCAAGAATAAAGATCCTGAAAAGCTCCTCCTTGGCAAGCCAGCGGAACTGCACGGGCAGAGCCCCAAGGATCACGAAGATGTCAAAAAGGCTCTGATGATTCGCCGCAAAAACGTACGGCCTGTTCCTGTCTATGTTGCCGAGGCCTCTGACCTTCACCTTGACGCCCGCGGCCCACAGGTTGATTCTCGCCCACAACCGTCCAATCAGGTGAGGCTTCTCGTTTCGGCCCGTCAGCCGATGTGTGATGATGGCCGCAATACCCATATAAAACGTGGAAACAATCAGCACCAGGTAGAAAAAAACCGATCGAATGACTGCCATAGATACGTGTTGTCCTCTCCGTAATTCTTCACTGTCCCGAGTTTTCGTCCAGAACACACCCGACGCAACGCCGCATATCACACCGGGAGGGCATGGACCGGCTTCCCGTCGTCCAGTGATCCATCCTCACTCAGCCCTACCGGATCATCATAGAAAACAATGACTTGCCAAGTGCAATTCCGGTAGAAATGTAAACTGTTTCACTTATCGAGTCAACCGGCCATTCTCAGAAACAGGGACTTCGCTCTTTGTCGGGTATCCAGGTGTATGTTATCGTGAAAAGATAGCAAGAAAAGAGAGCGGAACACGCATCCGAGGACAGCCGGATTTTATATGAAAAGAAATTGAGTAGTTATCTCTTGTAGCCTGGTTGAAGTCCATGCTATACGGTGATTGGTTCTGTGTGAGGGGTGCAGGAAGGATGCCTGCGGTAACCATCGGAGAGGGGTGAACATGGCAAGAGGTACGGTAAACAAAGTCATTATTGTCGGTAGATTGGGTTCGGATCCCGATGTGCGCTATACTTCGGGCGGGATGGCGGTGGCCAATCTGAGTATTGCGACCAACGAGCGGGTGCCGGCGGGTGAAGGCAACTGGGAGGAACGAACGGAGTGGCACCGGGTTGTCGTTTTTGGGAAGCAGGCGGAGAGCTGTGGAAATTACCTGAGCAAAGGCAGGCTGGTGTTCGTGGAAGGCAGCCTTCGCACAAAGCAGTGGGAGGATACCCAGGGGATCAAGCGGTATACCACCGAGATTGTCGCCCGCGATGTCCAGTTCCTGGGTGGCGGGGAAGGTCAGGGCCGGCAGCAACAGGAAGGCGAACGAAACTATTCGAGGAGCGAGAACCAGGGCTTTTCGGATCGCTCTTCCACCGAGGAACTGCCTCCCGCTCCCGATTCCAAGGACGACGACATTCCTTTCTGATTCCGACAGGCAGGGCAGCGGAAACGGTCTCTACCGATCCGCAGTTCTCGACGGACCATTTCCCGAAACCAGAGTCCGGGGCAGTGGATATGTCTTTATGGAACGGGCTCCCCGAAGCAGGGGCCGGCCCCGCACCTGAAATGAAGGAAGGAGATGCCTGTCCGTAAAACGTTCGGGGCGGGTTGGAACCCGCCCCCTGGAGACCGCGGATAATGATCCTTTGCGATACCTTGACCGGTCTGAATCCGGCTACTTGTTTTCCTCGATTTTTTCGGTTTTTTCCGTGGAATCCAACGGTTCGGTTGTTGCCTTCTTGAAGTTCTTGATCCCTTTGCCGAGTCCGGCTCCGATTTCCGGCAGTTTTCCAGCGCCGAAAATGATAAGTACGATCACCAGGATTACAATCAGTTCCGGCATTCCAATGCCACCAATCATCAGATAACTCCTTGTAAGAATAGTGCTTATTTCCTGAGCAACTCCTCGACTTCATCCAGCAGCTGCAGGAACTCCTTCGATTGCCTGTATCGATCCAGCCACTTTTGATGTTCGATCCAGCTGTCCCAGGCCTTCAGCCATTCTTCGTTGTGCCAGTAATACCTGGGAGCCGACTGACCGCTGCAGGTCCTCTCCCTGTATTCTTCATACTCTTCCCGGCAGTTGGAGCAGAAGGCGTAAGGTGTGGCGAACCGGGACGGTTCCTCCCCTTCGCCGTCCAGTTGAGCCCCACACTTGGCGCATTTCAACATGCACCGGGCACACTGAAAAATCTTGCGCAGTGCCTCGATCTTGCGCCGACGCAGACTCGTATCCCTGACCGACCTGAGGTCCTGAGCCTTCTTATCGAATTCAATGATTTCCGCCATGTGTGGAACCTTAATTATTTTTTAAGGGTTTTCAGTATGTTACTTTCTTTTTTATCATCTGGAGCTTCTTCAGTCAAGGAAGATACATCCGATCCGTTTCTTTCCGTGAGATTGAAAAGCTGCTGAGTGTAATCCACGTAAAGGTCTTTGGTGTCCCTCGCGGCCTTCTTTTTCAGAAACAGGATTGGATCATGCAAAAGCTTCTTGACGATGGACTGGGTAAGGACTTCCATGGCCTGGCGGTCTTTTTCTTCAAGGCTGAGGTGTGACAGCGTTTTCTGCAATTCATTACACCGAATGCGCTCCGCTTTTTCTCTCAGCGCGATGATAGTGGGAACCACATCTAGAGTAGCCATCCAGTTCCTGAACTTGATGGTTTCCTCCGCGATGATGTGTTCCGCGCGCTCGGCTTCTTTCCTGCGTTCTTCCATGTTCAGATCGATGATTCCCTGCAGGTCGTCGATGTCGTACAGGTACACGTTGTCGATCTGGTTTACGGCGGGATCCACATCCCGGGGAACCGCGATGTCGATGAAAAACAGCGGCCTGTTGCGGCGCTCCCTCATCCTCGATTTCACGTCCATGAAGGTCAAAATGGGTTCCGTGGAACCGGTCGATGTGAGGACAATATCCATGTTTTTCAAAGTGTCCAGGATATGATCGAACGGGACGGTTTCCCCGTTGTAGCGCCTTGCAAGGTCTACCGCGCGCTGAAGGGTGCGGTTGGCAACCACCATCTGGCGAACCCCCTGGGTCATCAGGTGTTCCGCGGCCAGTTCGGCCATTTCGCCGGCACCGATGAGCAGAACACGCTTGTCACGGAGTTCGCCGAAGATTTTTCGTGCGAGTTCCACCGCGGCATAACTGATGGAAACGGCACAGGATCCTATGCAGGTTTCGGAACGCACCCTCTTGGCCACGGAAAAGGTCTTGTGAAGGAGGCGATTGAGGATGACGCGTACGGTGCGGTATTCCGTCGCCTGGCGATAAGCGGTCTTGAGTTGCCCCAGGATCTGGGGCTCCCCGATCACCATGGAATCCAGGCTCGATGCGACTCTGAACAAGTGCTTCACAGCATCCATGTCTTCATGGGCATAAATGTAGGAATCCAACCGCGTGGACGGCATCGTGCCGAGGTGGTTTCTGAGAAGCGCCTTGACTTCCTGGACGGCTTTGACGGGCTGAGTGCAGGTGAACAGGAATTCCACCCGGTTGCAGGTGGAAAGAAACACCAGTTCCGATACGTTTTCCAGGTGAGGAAAAAGGAGAAGGGGATTGGAATCCTGTTGGCAGGCAACAGCCAGCTGCTCCCTGACTTCAACGGGAGCCGACTTGTGGTTCATGCCCAGCAGAATGATCCGACACATCACAACACTTACCTGACAGTTATGGAATGGTGTCCCTTCAAGAACAGGTTGACACCGAGGAACGTGACCAGGATCGCCGAAAAACCGAATATTGCAAGCCATGCCGCCTTGCGACCGCGCCAGCCCACGGCCAGGCGTTCATGCAGCAAAACGGCATATATGAGCCATGTGATCAGGGACAGGATCTCCTTCGGATCCCAGTTCCAGGGGGAATGCCACACCATTGCGGCATACGCAAATCCTGTAACGAGGCCCGCCGTCATCAGCGGAAACCCGGCCAGAAGGCAGTAATGGCTGATCGTATCCAGGCGTTCCAGGGAAGGCAACCGGGGATACAGGAATCCGAAGTGCTTGTTCTTGATCTGCCTTTCCTGCAACAGGTACATTATACTGACACTGAAGGCGACAGCAAACAGTGCATTGGCCAGAAACAGGGCGGTAACGTGCAGAGTAACCCATCCGCTCTTGAAAAGTTCGCTCTTGGGCACCATGTGGTCGGGCACAAGAGACGACGCAAGCATAAAGATCACCGCCAGCGGCGATACGAATGAACCCAGTATCCTCAACTGCAGCCGCAGCTGTATGATGAGATAGGTGATCACAAGAAGGAGCGCGAAGAAGGACAGGGCTTCCTGGCTGTTGGTCACGGCCAGCTGCCCGATGCGCGCGGACCTCAACAGCACCGCCCCCAGGTGAAAAACGGCTCCGGCCAGGAGAATCGCCCAGGACGTCCGATGGATGGCCGGCCTGTCCCGGAACAGGTAGATCAGGTACCCGACGGTCCCGCAGGTGTAGCAGAGCGTGGTGAGGATAATGAAAAGGGCTTCCATATTTCATCCCAGATCTGGTTCAGTTCGTTCCAGTCCAACAGCGGTCGACACGCTTCCATTGTGTCATGAAGAGCCTCGGTTCTTTGATCGTCCCTGATCCTGTCCAGCAGCGGAAGCCCGGCGATCTTCCTGAAGATCTCCTGGTTCTCGTCACTTTCAAACCCCTTCAGCTGGATGGCTTTTCGCAGGCTTCCCATGAGCCGCAGAAAGAGCGCCCATTCCGGCCCGAACTCCCGATCGAGTCTCTCTCGAATCATTCGAGCCAGGGCGGGACTCATTCCCCCCGTACTGATGGCAATGGATAAGGGCCCCCTCTCGATGACCGACGGAACGATGAAGGACCCTTCACCGGGGTCCGTCGCCATGTTGCACCACAGCCTTCGCCTGCGGGCCTGCCCCCCGATCTCCAGGTTCAGCCGCCGATCGCTCGTAGCGGCAAAAACCAGGTCGACGCCGTCCAGGTGAGCTTCCTCGTAGTCGCATCCCGCAAAGGTTACAAGATCTTCATCGCACAAAGCTTTCAGCCCGGGAGTCATCTCCCGGGCCACGATACGCACACGGGCTCCGCATCTGAGGAGCGACCTGGTCTTCCGCTCGCCCACGGATCCACCGCCCACAACCAGGCACAGTCGACTCTTCAGCGAAAGAAAAACAGGGTAGTATCCGGATTCCTGCGTGTCGTCGGCGCGGCTGTTCAGTTCCATTCCTCCCGCCCTTTCCATCCCACCGTACCCGCTTACCCATCCACCCCCTTCATCCGCCGGAACATGCACTGTGAGATCCCGGCGGGACCAGGCAACGGTAACCCGGAGTAATCCATCCGGAATCACCCGGTCACTTTAACACCGATGCATTGCTGAAACAAGACAATGAAAAGACGAGGAGAGCACTTATCCAGCATCCCTTCCGCCGGTTTCGATCAGCCTTTTCGAATTGTTTGCTGGTCACACGAATCAGCGCTTACCTGCATGGCGAAGATCATGGTCCGCAGAAGGGGTGGTAAATTGGTCAAGTACTGGAGATCCAAGAGTGAATCTCAGCTGCTGCTTGATCCACTGCTTGAGTTCGCTGAGGGGGATGAACTTGAAAGCAAGAAATCCTGTGATCCACAATGCACCTGCAACACAGGATGAGAGAAACAGGATGGAAAGTGCGCCCATGCCCAGCGAACGAATCGGCCACAGAGCAAGGTATATGGCCACTGCCATGATGAATGCCTTGTATGTTTGCTTCCAATCGGGTCCGGTACCGAACACGAGAGCGCTGTGACGGTAAGTCGCCAGAACGAGCAAAAACATGGAAGCCAGATATGCGACCGCTGCTCCGCGAAGACCAAGACTGGGGACGAGAACAAACGGAAGGGCGATATTGATGATGCTTGATATGCCCACAGGAATAAGAACCTGCCAGATCTGCCGAGTCAAATGATAACTATAGGTCATCGTTTGAAAAACTGTCTTCAAAAAAACTCCTGCCGATAGTATCAACAGCAGTGATGAATCTGCATTAATAGATTTTCGGGTGAGTAAACCAATGGCAATAGGCCCTACCTGGGCCACGAAAGCCATGCATGGCAACCCAAATAAAACCAGTAGCAGCAAAGCAAGTCGTACAAGAGAGTATATTGCCTCTTTCTCGTTTCGATTCCAATGCCCCGCCAATGAAGGAATAAGAATATGTTGGTTCGGAGCACCAACGAGTCCCACGATAGTGGCTATCTGCAAAGCCACCTGAAAAGCAGCCAGATTTTCAAGCCCCATAAGGTTCACCAGCACAAAGCGATTGGCATTCCCCGCAGCGAAAGACAAGAAATGACTTGCCAGCAGTGAGAACAGGAATGGCCACAAACCGGGCATGCCGACCAGGGATGGTTTGGCAAGTCCGTGTTGTGCGACCATTCCGCCCAAGATCACAATGGACAGTGCCACCTGCCATGCAGAAAGGGCATAGGTGCAATCCGATATATCCATTATTCGGGCAAAGGCAAAGATGATCAGGCAATCCCCGAGGACGAGCACACTTCGGTATACCGCGAATTGCACTTGACGCTGAATTGTGTTGAGGTACGCTCCAGCGACAAGAAAAAAAGCACACGATCCACTATAAGCGATTGCTGGCCAGAGAAAGCGCGTATATTCCGAGTTGCCATAGATCAACCATGCCAAAGGTTCGCCCATCCATATACCCGTGAAAAAGATCACCCCGACGCTCACGATCACTACGAATGTGGCCATGAGGAAAGCACCGCTTAGATGTCTTCCATCTTCTGTTCCCGATAGATAGCGCGTCAAAACATTGTTCAGTCGCAAGGAGATCAATGGGGATAAAAGCATGCTGGTGGCAAGTATCTGTGCCCAAATGCCGTAGCTTGTTGTACCCATGTTGGATAAAATAACAGGAATTAACACCAAAGGCCGCAAGGAATAAAACGCTATCGAAATCATGACTGCAAGGTAATCAGTGAGAAACTTACGACGTCCCATTGTTGCCCTCCCGGACAATTGATGATCTATTCGGGTTCTTGACCTCGAACATGCCAGAGCCTTCCTGATCTCATCGAGGAAGTTTTGCGATGTGGTGAGGGTGATCTTGCCCGGATGAACTGGTTTGTAATGATGCCCGCTGTTGAAGGCTGTTTCTGATGGTTTATGCTGAGTGCCAGGCCGTAGTCCTCCCGCGGTTCCATCGCCTGATCCTTCAGCCTGTTTGCAGGGGCTTGCGGGTGGATCTCGACGATAGAATCCAGAAACGGATCTGTCGCCGGCGAACCGGGTGGCCGGAGGATTCTTCTTCCCGGACCGCCGGCGGACGGAGGGTGGCTACTTGAGGAGCGACTGTCCGCGGGGTTGCAGGGGTTCGGGAAGAGTCACTCCGAAGTGGTCCATGATCGTGGCCGCCACGTCGATGGATTCGGCAACCCTTCTGCCGGACCGGTAAAAATAAGGGTCGATCTCCAGATTGGTGGCCATCCAGATCTTCCATGCGTTGAGATGGGTATCGCGCCCGATGTCGAAGCCATGGTCAGCCGTGAGAACAACCTTCGAGCCTTCGGGAAGTACCGCCAGTATCCGCCCGAATTCGGCGTCGGCTCTCCTGATTTCCCGGTCATACCCTCCCGGGTATTCCTCGGGCCTGTGGCCGAAGTAATCGGGATTGTGCAGCAGGAAAACGAAGAACTTCGGATTGGCCTTGATAAACTGGATCGCGGCATTGGTCAGTTGGGTGATGTAGCGCTTTGGATCATTTTTGGGTTCACTGAGGAGATACTGGTCTGCGTTGACAGCAACAGCGGAAATGGGTCCGTTTTTTTCCTTGTGGGAGACATAGGATTTCGATACGAACCATCCCACCTTGTAGTCCAGGTTCTGGATGTGGTGGGCCATGGTCCAGTCGTAGGGAAGGGATTTGTACCATTCGCGAATCATGAAATGGATTCCAAGCTTGGGACTCCAGGACGCGGCTACTTTCACAGGATCGATTCGCTTGTGGGCGTGCACGTTGCCGTAGGCGAGCGTCTCCTCGGAAACCAGGCCCGTGTGCTGTTTCGTCCACTGGGGCACGGTTGCGGTTTAAATCCTGTCTGATACGCCGGTTTCTCAGTGGTTCACAACGCTGTATCCCGAGACGAACACGTTACGGCGCTTGTCGACCTTAAGGTCCACGGCGATATCTTCTCTTTTCTTCTTGGTGGGGTTTTTGTGGTGCTGTACCCACTTCTCATTGCCCGCCGCATCGTACTTGATCGTCGCAAATCGCTCCCCGACGGACTCTCCTCCGTCACTCGTGCCGGTCACAAAGACATTGTCTTTCTTGTCCAGGGAGAGTGCTGTCGCTCCACCCCACTTGTTCCCTTTGTAGCGCTTGGACCACAGCATCTCACCATTGGAATTGTATTTGATAGTGGCGTAGTCGTATGAATTCGTAGCGTTTTTCCTGGATCCCGCAACAATGATGTTCCCATCGATATCCAATGTAATGCATTTAGCGTCAGTCCATGCGTCGTTATCATTCAGATGATATATATTCCAAATGAGCTCGCCATTGGCATCTAACTTGTGAATGCTTGGGTACACTTTTGACTCATTCTCATATATATTGTCCTGCGACATAAACGTTAAGTTCATCATCTATATATAATGATTGTATATAGCTAAATCCAAAACCATTATTACCCAATATATAAAAATCTGTATCCCACATAAATACACCATTTCTGTCATACATTCTAAGAGATTCGCTATCGCAAGAATCTTCATGATAATACATGTAGTATTTTATATATGCATTTCCATAATCATCCGTATGAATACCTCTAAGACTGAATTCCCATGAATATGAGTATGGTTCAAATGTCTTGCTCCATTGGAAGTTGCCATCGCTGTTGTAATATTTAATTGAAATATAGTATGAGATTGATTGATGTGCAGTAATCACGTCTCCATATTTGCTTACAGTCCATTTCTCCGCTCCCGGTAGTTCCCATTGGAATTTCCCAGCACTGCTGTATTTTATGATTCCACCTTCCCCGCCGACATACACGTTTCTGTTTTCGTCGAGGCCAATCGCCTTGGGGATCCCGCCAGCATGTCTTCTCACCCAGAGGCACTTTCCTGTTCCGTCATACTTGATCGTGGCATATTCGTACCCGACATTCTCTCCGCCCCAGCTGGCACCTGTGACATAGATATTGCCTTTTCGATCTACGGCCGATGCAGTAACCCAGTCATCGCCCTTGCCCGGGCCGTCGTATCTTCTCAGCCACTGGCGCTTCCCTGCGTTGTCGTACTTGATGACGACAAAATCCTTATTCGATGCATTATCCCCGGATTCGGGCGGTTGTACCTCTTTGGCAGGGTTGCTTTGAGAATCCTGGCTGCTTTCAGGGACGATTGTTTCACCCCCGTGGGCAACAGGACAATAACGGACAGCAGCGACGAGAGTGACAACGATACAAAAAACGACGCTTGCCGGCATGACTCGACAGGTAGTTCTCGCGGACATGTACGGCCTCCTTCTTGTTGTTGTATGAGGCGGATCTCCCGCAAAAATGTGATCCTTCTTCATTGCCGGAATACCGATCAGCGGGAAACAGAGGTCATCACCGGATGGACAAAGTTATTAGGCAAAAAAGGCAGCTTGCAGTGGGCTGTTTTCATACCGGCCGCGTCTTGAAGCTGCACAAGTATCCATGGCGAAAGGCCGCCGCTGAAACGGAAAATGCTGAGATCGTGCAAATCATACCGCTCGACCTGGTGGAACCTGCAGGATCTTCATTTGAAAAGCCAAGGAAAAGAGGTGCTCAGTCCCCGTTTTGTCGGCTGCAGTCCACCCG
This sequence comes from Syntrophobacteraceae bacterium, assembly GCA_013314815.1. Lineage (GTDB taxonomy): Bacteria > Desulfobacterota > Syntrophobacteria > Syntrophobacterales > Syntrophobacteraceae > JABUEY01. The sequence continues at coordinate 3,163 of JABUEY010000108.1, read as the reverse complement.
TCCTACGCTGATTTGATATGTAAACAGCGTTTACTGATGAAAATTGATAAAAACTTCTGTCCCTTCAAGCACTATGAAGTCATTAACAGCTCGAGTGGTAATGAAAACAAGCGGTATAGAAAGAACGATCATTATTGTTGTTGCAGCTTAAAGCAGATTGCATATGAAGTAAAGAAAAAACGTTGTCATCGATACAATCAAGTTGTCGTATTGTTCCATCATGTAGACTGAATTCCCATCATGGGAGGCAGATCAAACAGTACGCTGTACGTCGGTTTAACATCAGATCTGGTGCCGCGGGCATGGCATTACAAACAGGGCGCGGTCGAAGAATTCACCAGGAAATGGGGAGTCAAAATGGAAGATCTTTATGGCGTAATCCCCGCATGGGGTGGATTCTCGCCTTCGCGGGAATGAGTGCGCCTCCGAGCAGGCGTGCTTTGGGGGCGAAAGTCCCCTTCGGGAGATGCCCGCTCCAGGCAGCCGATGGTCACTGCGTCGCCGCGAGGCGGGGTGGGGAGCAACCGGAGGCGAACCTGCAGGCCGTACGATGAGAAACACGATTCAGCCGAGTGTTGCGACGAGCCAGCCCATTCAAGGCGAAGTCCAGACCGGGTGTCTGACTGGGCGAATCCATCAGAGCAGACATTCCAGCCTCCTGGTCCGATCTCTGGGTCGCTGTTGAAGAAGAGATCGGGATGAAGGGTGATCGTGCAGAATCATTTACATGGAATCCTTGCAATCACGGGATTCCCTCACGGGAAAACCGACATAACCGGAAGTACGGCCTCCTCGGGAAGAAATGCCCCTGCGGCATACCGACCCTGCGGGACGCTGCCGCAAACTCATTGTGCGCTTGATCGGCGCATACGAGGAGGATCTCGGGGAATGAACTGCCGCCGGGACGGACATAAACGGCAGTCTATTGGCCTGGCCGGTTACGACTGTTCGCAGAGATGAAGGCATGATTTGCAGGAAGGAGAAGAGAGCGCAAGAGCGGTACGAACAGGAGCGGCAGAGGCGACCGATTGCGGCAGTTTCCGTCAGAAATGAATGGAATGGATCGAACCTTGTGGAACGGAACGGTTACGGCAGGGTTACGGGTGGGTTCATGAGTGCGGAATGGGGGGTTGTCTGCGCGCGGGAAAAGAATCGGATACCCCTGACTGCGTCAGCGACTTTCCGAGACCCATGGAGAGGGAGGATCTACGGGAGTCGCAAGACTACGGTGGAGGGTGAGATAAAACCGGCGGGATCCACCGCGTCTACATGCGGCGGTAAAGGACGTAATCGGCGATGTCGCGGAGGATATCCCGGGTGGGATGGGCCGGGAAGTGCCTGAGTGCCTGCTTGGCCTTGTGTACATATTCTCCGGCAAGATTCAGCGTGTAATCGATTCCACCCGACCGGATGACCAAATCCCTGATCTCGGCAAAATCCTCTACCCGCACGGTATCGGCGCTGAAAATCTCTCGAAGGCGTGCATTTTCCGAAGGCTTTCCATTGCGCAGGGCACAGATGAGTGGCAGGGTTGCCTTGCCTTCCTGGATGTCGTTACCGACGGGCTTTCCGAGTTCCCTCACATCGCCGGTATAGTCCAGGGTATCGTCGACCAGCTGGAAGGCGATCCCGAGATTGTGGCCGTACTCGCTCAGAGCCTTCTCCCGCACCGGATCCGCCGCGCCGAAGATCGCCCCGATCTGGCAGGCGGCACTGATCAGCACTGCCGTCTTTCGGGTGATGACTTCCAGGTATTCCTGTTCGGCAATCTCGAGGTTGTCCGCATGGACGAGCTGCAGAACCTCGCCTTCGGACATCTTCGTTGTGGCCCCCGAGAGCACCTCGAGTATCCGGATGCTGTCATAGTCCACGGCGAGCAGGATTGCCTTTGAATAGAGGAAGTCGCCCACGAGCACGACGGCGGGATTGCCCCATATGGTGTTTGCGGCAGGGCGGTTGCGCCGGAATTCGGCATGATCCACCACATCGTCGTGAAGAAGAGATGCGGCATGAATGAATTCGAACACCACCGCAAGAGAGACATCCCGGTTTCCGCGATAGCCGCACAGACGGGCGCACAGGATCATGAGCAGGGGCCTCAACCTCTTGCCGCCGCTTCCCAGCATGTAGCGTCCGACCACGGAGATCAGGGGAACACTGGTGGTCAGGAGACGGTCGATTTCCTCTTCAATCCGCTTGAGGTCCGGACGAATGTGGGCGTAGATGCGCTCTTTGAGGTCCAGGCTGTTCGAGGAATATTCATCACTGTAGGGAACGAAAGAATCCACTGTAGACGTGCTCATGTGATCCATAAAGTCGATCTTATCAAAGACTGTTGTTAATCCGCCCGCCAATTGTTGAATTTTTGAGTAGAAACACCCATTTAATATCCAATATTTCGCAATATGTCAAAACGTTTTACTCGATCGCCCGTCTGCATGGGGATCTTCGTCGATGCGGGAAGCGTCCACACCGGGGGAAATCAGTTCTGCTTCAAGATCATAGTCGTGGGAGGAAGTGATTCGCGCCGGCACAATCTCCCCTACGTTCCCCGTTCCACCGGTGATGATCACCGTTCCGTCCACTTCCGGAGCTTGGAATGCCGATCTGCCTACCAGCAGCAGTTCAGTTTCAGGGTGAGTCCCCTCGATGAGAACGGGAATCACGCTTCCGACCTTCTCCCGCAATCGGCGTCGGGAAATACTCCTCTGAAGGTCCATCAGGATGTGTCGCCTCTCCTCCGCCGTTTCCGCGGGAACCCTGGACGGAAGCCTCGCGGCCCGGGTGCCCGCTTCTGGCGAGAAGACGAACACTCCAGCGTGGTCAAACCGAACCCGTGCGGCGAAATCGAGCAGCTGCCGGAAATCCGATTCCGTCTCGCCGGGAAACCCGACCATGAGACTCGTGCGCAAGGCGATACCGGGGATGAAAGACCGGATACCCTCGATCCTTTCCTCCACTTCGAAAGCGCCGGCCCGCCGGCCCATCGCCTGAAGCATCGCCGGTACACTGTGTTGAACAGGAATATCGAGGTAAGAGACTGTGTCGTAATTGTAGGGCCTGGGAGTGGATTTTTATGGTTTAATAGGAATAAAAAATAGGCAAATCGGAAGGTTATGTGGTATAGTGTAGCCCTGAGAGCAGGAGGAAAAGGGCTATGGCT
>JABUEY010000107.1 GCA_013314815.1 Syntrophobacteraceae bacterium | reverse complement strand
TACTCAGGTTAAGCCTTTCGAACACTTTTTTCCCGCCCGGGTACGCAAAGGTCACATCCTGGAATTCGATGTCGTAATGTTCCGGCGCGTGATCTATGCCAGCGGACGACGCTTCCGGTTCGTTGCTGGTGTCGAGCATTTCATTGATCCGGTTGATATGCGCTACGGTCGCGGCACAGAAGAGGGCAGCATTCCCGCTGTAGCGCAGATAGTACGAGCAGTAATACAAACACTGGGAAAAGGCCACCACAATACCCAGCGTCAGATCTCCGATCCCGACAACCAGAAACAGGCCGCCCATGACAAAGGGGGATACATTGATCATGACACAGAGCCTGTCGAGGCTCAACCAGGTGTAGTCCCTTCGGCACATAGCCCTGATCTGCTCGTTCTTGGCAGCCTCGCCAATCGACTGAAAGCGCTCCTGAAAGTTCAGCGTCTGCAGATAGACGCCGATATCTTTGACACCGCCCAGCATGTCCAGGAAAAATTCGTCCTGTCTGGCGCGTTTTTCCTGCACCGACGCCATTGTGGCGGTGATGGTCTGATGAGTGGCTAAAATGATACAAGGGACTGCGAGGCATAAGACCAGCGTCATCAGTCCGAGTTGCCAGTTCCAGAAGATCAAAAGGGTCATGAAGGTCAAAAAGCCGATCATATAAATGCCGGACCAGATCAAATGCCTATAAAGATAATCCGCGACGCCGTTAACATCAAAATGGAACCGGGAAAAAATATCCCCCTGACTGAAGTCACGAAAGAATCCGGGGCTCTTGCCGAGCAACCGCTCCACAATCCTGATCCGCAGATGGAAGGTGATTTCTTCACTCAATATGACGGCCTTTTTTCTGACCAAGAGATTGAGCAGAAAGGACAAGACAATGGCGCCGCCGATCACGGCGGCATATCCGGCCCAGAGCCCGACTTCCCGCGCAGGAATGACCACATCGATCAGGCGTCGCGTCGACAACGGGCAGATAAAGTCTACGATGCTGGCGGCCACAACCAGCGCAAATAAAACCAGTGCCTGCTTTCGGTAGCATTTGAAACCGTCCCGGTAAAACAGCACTGTCGTTTTGAGCACACGCCCGAATGATGATATGCTGGAAAAGAAGGATGCCATCCATTCATGCCCGTGAAATGCGCCACTGTTCCTGATGCCGACGATAAAAACTGCGTGCGGATGCTCCCGAACATTCGTTAACCGGCTGCCTGATCCGGCCGCCGCTTGCCAGCGTTACCGGTTGTTGCACCGGCGTCGAACGAGGATTTCCTTCTAAAACAGCCTTCTTCAGCCTTTTTGTACTGAAAACGTACAAAGCCGCACGACACACTGCGGTGTTCAGCGGCTGACGAACAGGCTCAGGCATTTGAACAGTGAAAAAAACCTGGAATTGCAGTTCGGACACATATGGTATTCACTTCCCGGAATCCAACGCATCCAGGATCGTCGAGTTATTCTCCTGCCTCTCGTATGACAGACAGGGCAGCAAACACCGAAAACCCACCACGAAGCCATTGTGTCCTCCAGGGTCAAGAATCGGGAATTGCCCGACCTTTGTCCAGGCAGCCCGGCTGTCTCTCAAGGATGAGGACCCGCGGCTTTCCGACCCATCCGGGTGGATGGGGTGGCTTTTTCTGAACTACAGTCCAGGATGAATGAGCTGCTTCAGATTCGATGTGTTTGATGTCAATACGTACATAAGACGTCTCCATGACAGCCCGAACAATCAGGGAAGACATAGAGCACGGGTCATGGAGAAGCACGAGCCGGGTGATGCACACCCCATAACTGCTTGTTGGACAGTTACGATACTTATATGTCATTGACCATTCAATTAAAAGAAAAAGTGAAACGAGATCTTCGGCGCAGGAAACGTCGTGGGGTGCAGGCCGTTCGAGCGGTGCCTGAAGCACGGGAGGCAAGTCACCCGTTAACGGCGGATTGCCCGGGGAGCTCTTTCCAGGCGATTGCGAGAAAGGATTTTGAAGGTATCCGCGCATTGTTATAATATTGCTTATCAGAATTGAATTCAGCACCAATACAATAATCAGTGTCCGGTTTTTGCTTGATATCCTGGGAACCGGCTCGATCGGAAAACTGTGCGGAGAAATCGACATGGCACTTTACCTGGTTCAGCATGGCCGGAGCCTTCCCAGGGACAAGGATCCGGAACAGGGACTGTCGGAAGAGGGGATTGCCGATCTGAGGCGTATTGCCGGTGTTGCGGCAGGCTACGGCGTTCGGCCGGCTGTGATTTGGCACAGTGGAAAAAAGAGGGCGCTGCAGACGGCTCAAATCCTGGAGGCTGCACTGCACCCGGCAAAGGGTGTCGAAGCAGTCGACGGCTTGAATCCCCTCGATGATGTCCGGCAGTTTGCAGATAGAATCGACTCGAACGAGAACGTCATGCTGGTCGGGCATCTGCCGTTCATGGAAAGGCTGACGTCCTATCTCGTCACCGGTTCTGTCGATATGAGGGTTTTCAAGTTTCAGAACGGAGGCATCGTTTGCATGGACTTTGACCCTGAACTCCGTTCCTGGTTCATCAAGTGGGCATTGATGCCGAAGATTGACTGAAGGTGTTTTCCGGCGAATTTTTCGAGAAGGAGGGGGAGGCAGATGGTGCGGAGCGTGATAGGGGGTGTCGGCAGCTATGTACCGCCAAGGGTTGTGACCAATGAGGATCTTTCAAGACTGATGACCACGAGTGACGAGTGGATCAGGAGCCGAAGCGGAATCGAGGAGCGCCGGTTTGCCGACGAAGGGGTTTATTGCTCGGATCTTGCCCTCGAAGCGGCTCGAAACGCCCTCGAAGACGCCTCCATGACCCCTTCGGATCTCGATCTCATTATCTTCGCAACCCTCAGTCCGGATCATCACTTCCCAGGGAGCGGCTGTTTTCTGCAGGCAAAGCTCGGTATCGAATCCGTGGGCTGCATGGACGTAAGGAACCAGTGTACGGGTTTCCTCTACGCGTTGGCTTCGGCGGATGCGTTCATCCGGAGCGGAATGTACAGGAGGATCCTGGTGGTAGGGGCGGAGGTTCAATCGAGTGCCCTGGATTTCTCGGACAGGGGCCGGGACGTGGCGGTGCTGTTTGGAGACGGAGCGGGAGCCGTGGTGCTTTGCCCCTGCGAAGACGGGGAGCGGGGGATCATCGCCTCCGAACTCCACGCAGACGGCCGTTACGCCAAAGCACTCTATATGACGATCTTCGACATATCGCGAAAGCCGCTGGTCACACCCGAGATGATCGAGGAGGGAGACTTCTGGCCCAGGATGGAAGGCAAGGTGGTCTTTAAGCATGCAGTAACCCGTCTTGCGGAGCTCGTCCACAGTACGACCAGGAAAGGCGGAGTTGGGCTGGGAGACATCCGCTACGTTATCCCTCACCAGGCCAACCAGCGGATCAACCTGATGGTGGCTGAAAAGGTCGGCATTCCCAAGGAGAAGTTTCTGAGCAACATCCAGAAGCACGGAAACACCACGGCCGCGTCCATTCCTCTGCTGCTTGATCAGGCCTACCGGGCGGGCAAGCTGGAAAGGGGCGACTTGCTCCTGCTCATCGCTTTCGGATCAGGATTCACCTGGGCATCCACGCTTGTCAGGTGGTAGAGGCCGTCGAACCCCCTGGCGGCAGGTCTTACTTACGCGGGTAGAACTTCTTCCAGGGCTGCTTCTGCGTGTCGTGAAGATCTTTGAGAGCCGCCTGGAGTGCTCGAACGGCAAGTTCAGCACAGTGTTCCTCTTCGGGGGGTAGAGTTTCCAGGTAGTCCATGATGTGCTGAGGCGTAATGGCCCAGGCTTCCTGCAAGGTTTTCCCGGATACGAGGTGGACCGCGGAATTGGCACAAGCCACCGCGTACAGGCAGCCGTTGGTCTGGAAAGATGCGTGGTGGATCCTGCCGTTCCTCAGTCCGAGGTATATTTCCACTGTATCGCCGCACTCACGTGTCAAAGTTCCATACCCGTCCGGGTGGAGCAGGACCTCGCGCTTTTTGTTACTGAGTGCCATTTCCAGGAATCTTTCAGAATGCTGCGCCCAGAAGTTCAAGATTTTTTCATCCATGAAGAGAGTCTCCGCGATCCGGGTAAAAAGGTTGCGCAATAGGTTCGGCCCTGTGGGCGATGTACCGTTGTCCCGTTGTTACACGCTTTCCGTCGGCGCGGGAAGAGATATCTTCCGACGACGACATTTACGATGGAAGTGGATGCCGTCGTCCGGACAGTTGATAAATAAAATAATTATAACTCGGATCGATGCGTTTGGGTACCTGATCAGAGTCTCGACCTGAAAAGAAATGCTGTGGCCTGTGGCCTCGAGGACCGGCAGGTCGGGGAGGCCTTGAAACCATCGCCGGAATGCGAAAGAATCTTGATAAAGAGCTGATTTCCGCCTAGAATTACGGATCGGAGCCCCTGGCCTGAGCCGATACAGATACTTCGAATACGGCTTTTCGTCTTTATCGGAGCGGTGCCCCATGCCGCCGGACCGGTTGGGGTCGTGAGCAGGTTTCCTGAGACAGTCGGGGATATTCAGGAGAGCGGAATGGACGGTATTGGCGAACTCCTCGAGAGGACGTGCAAGAGCATGATCAAGACACTTCTTGCGTGCTTGAGTCATGCGACGAAGGGAACCGTCTACCGGGTCGGCCCGATGCCAGGTCTTCAGGTTGTACGTATCACCTCCGGAATTCGACAGGAGGGGACCGATGAAATCCTGTGGGGATTGCCCGCTGTATCGGATTACAATTATCCGGGCAAGTCATGGGAGGAATACAGGGACAGGCCGGACCATGTACTCGAAGCGATGGGTTGGTGCGTGGAGAAACAGGAAAGCTGGACGGCCGAAGATCCTTTCGAAGATGTACGCAGTGTGCGCAAGCAGTTGAGAGGAGAGGTGGAAGATTATTATCACATGGAGCCCGTCCTTGTGAGGAAGGCCGATCTTTACGGGGTTTCGGGTGAGTTGCTCGAGTACCCGCTGGATTGGAGAGGAAATCCCATCTGGCAGAATACCGAATACGTCGTGGTTGCCGTCATCAAGATCCACTTTCTTCCGAACACCATCCATCGTGATGACAAGTCTACGAAAATCATAAGGGAGCTGTCGCGGACACTCGGCACCGAACTTCTTTCCCTTCACCTCAGGCAGAAGTTGTTGGCAGCCCAGAAAGAATTTACCCGCCAGCGGCTCCAAAGCTGCGAAATCCTCGCCCACGAACTGCGCAACACTCTGATCAAACTTGGATTCGTCTTCTCCGCCATCAAAGCGAATTTGGCCATCGTCCGTCAGGGGTGGGAGGAGCAGTTACAGACTGCGTTTCCCAACCTGGAATGGAAGGGTCGGATCATCGAGCGTCTCGATGAACTGATTCGAAGCCGGATGCACCAGATCAACGGTTCCCAGGAACTGGTTTCCCTGTGCGAGGCCCTGCTGCGAGACCAGCAGGAACTCATGATGCTGAACCTTCTTCCCGATCGCCAGGAGCAGTGGGTAAGCAACCGGATCCAGCCGAAATGGGAGCACCTGGTTGCCGATTCGAGTGTGTGGCATGATCTGCGGGACGAGATCCTGTTGCTGCTTGAAAGACTCAAGGCTTCCCTCTGGAGGGGCAGAGATCCCCAGTTTGTGAGGAGCGTGAAGCATCTGCCGTTGGACCTGTGTGAAAGGTGGGCCGGGCTGGCATACGCGGAATTCTCTTCCGAACGGCTGGAACTGCTGGACGAGGTATTGGGGTTGCTGGAGCATCCCGCCTTTCCAAATCCGTACAAAAGACAAATGCGAAAGACCATCCGGTCGCTGAAGGTGCTGGCTGAAGTGATTCCCGAACTCGAAGAAAGAGCCAACAGAATCATCTATTCACTCAGGCAGGGAACCGATGCGGAAAGCATTGTCCCCCTGGACATCGCCGGGCTGTCCATTGCCGGTCTCGGATCGAGAGGCCGGGACGGCTTGAGTGCTCCGCTGTCCGAGTGATGACCGTTCGGACGTCATCCCGGAGCAGTAATCCGGCCCGTCGAATCGATGCATGAATGCCCGCGGAGCAGGCGGATCAACGCAATGGAGGTCCATCCTGGAGATGATAGAGACTCCCAACGATACGCAGGCGGAGCAGCCGGTTCCAGTCGAGGATGAGTGCCGCAATGATGCGCTTATCGACGAAATACTTCGGGACCTGGAAGACAAGCACAGGATATTCTTCGATTCCACTCGAGATATGAGATTCATGACCAGCCGGGACGGGAGACTTCTCGATGTCAATCAGGCGGGAGTCTTGCTCTTCGGGTACGACAGCAAGGAAGAAATGCTCGATCTCCATTCCGTGGCTGAGCTCCTGTGGAATCCGGAGGATGCGGCTCGAATACAGAAGAAGATCGAAGAAGATGGATTTGTCAAAGACTTCGAGGTGGAGATGAAGGGCAGAGGGGACCGGAGAATTACCGCTTCCATCACGGCCAATCTGCTCCTGGGGGAAGACGGATCCATTCTTTGCGAAGGGCATGTTCAGGATATCACGGAACGCAGACAATGGCAGAAGGCGCTGATCGAATCCGTAAAGCAGAACCGGCAACTCAGCGAGTCGGAAAAGCGTATCCGTAAATTGAACGAACACATTCTTCATATGCTCATGGTGGTGTCCCACGACATCAGGGGTCCCCTCGTCGCCATGGGGGCTACCCTGAAACTGCTGATTCGAGGAACATACGGAAAGATGGACGAGAGCGTCCACAACACTCTGAAGGATCTGCTCTCCCGCGTGCGGCAGTTGACGGGAATTGCCGAGGACTGCCTCGGGAAAGCTTATTCAGTGGACGGGTCCCTCAAAGTGATCCGGGAAGTCCTGGATCTACGCCAGGACATCATAGATCCCGTACTCGACGAATTGTCCAACGATATCGATCAGCTGCAGATCACGATCGATAATCGCCTGGGAGCCATTCCCGCCGGATCCATCCTGGTGAACGTCAACAAGATCTGGCTCAAGGTGGTTTTCAGAAATCTTTTCCGCAATGCCATCAAGTACGGGGGCAGAGGCTGCCGAATCGCTTTCGGATTTGAAGATCACGGGACTTATTACCGGTTGAACGTCTACAACAGCGGCAATCCCATCCCGGAGGAGTACCGTCAGAGGCTGTTCACCAAGTTTGGCAGGATCGAGACAGGGGAGAGGAGGCATTCGGAGGGAATTGGACTCGGGCTGTATCTGATCAAGGAAATCGTGAGAAAACACGGCGGAGATATCTGGTATGAAGCAAGGTCCGATGGTTCCGATTTCGTCATCACCATAGCAAAAGAGGCCATGTGACGGGCGGCCGGCACCCCGTGCATCATCGGCGGCAGTGCGGGACCCGGCAAAGGCTTGCTTCAACCCCGCCTGTTCGAGTCCTGCCTGGCTCCCGATCCGGTCTGCTCCTGCTCGTTTTCGTCGGGCAGGGGATGTATCCCGCTTCGCGCATCAACTGTCGATGTTCTAATGCTGCCGATCACGGGTTTATGCGATGATTTCCGTCAAGGAGATACAAAAGGCCGCGGCTGCCCTCGAGGGCATGATTTCGCGCACACCCCTCATCCATTCATCCACCTTCAGCAGGGTGAGTGGAGCTCAGGTTTACCTGAAACTGGAAAACCTCCAGGAGACCGGTTCGTTCAAGATACGGGGCGCGACCTGGAAGATCCTTGGTGGAGCGGATCGGTTCAGACGGGGAGGAGTGGTCGCCGCGTCCGCCGGGAACCATGCTCAGGGAGTGGCGCTGGCTGCGACAAGAGCAAAACTCAAGTCGACAATCGTGATGCCTGAATGGTCCTCCATCTCCAAGCAGGAAGCTGCGCGATCCTATGGGGGCGAAGTGATCCTGCATGGGCAGACCATTACGGAATCCATTCGAAAAGCCAGGGAACTGGCCCTCGACGGCAGGACCTTCATCCACCCCTATGACGACGTTGAAATCATCACGGGGCAGGGGACTATCGCCCTGGAAATCCTGGAAGACCTTCCCGATGTAGATATGATCATCGTTCCGGTCGGTGGCGGTGGACTCGTCAGCGGCATCGCATCGGCCGTCAAGGCCGTCAGGCCGCAAGTCGCGGTCGTGGGAGTCCAGACCGACGCCTGCCCCTCCGCCTACCAGGCACGCCTGAACGGCCGGATCACCCGGGTGGATGTCAAACAGTCCATCGCCGACGGGATAGCCGTGAAAGAACTCGGCGGAATCACTTTTCCCATCATCGAGGAGAAGGTGGACGATCTTGTGCTGGTGGAAGAAGAATGGATCGCGGCGGGTATCGTGAAATTGCTCGAACGAAAAAGGGTCCTCGCGGAAGGGGCGGGCGCAGTTCCCCTCGCCGCTCTGCTGGGAGGGCGCGTCACGGTACCGGCGGGAGCCAAGGTGGTCCTGGTGGTGAGCGGCGGCAATGTGGACAGCCCGCTGCTGGATCGAGTCATCCGGAAGGGTTTGTTTCGAAACGGCAGGATGGTCCGGTTCTCCGTCTGCCTGGATGATGTCCCGGGCTCCCTGGCTCGACTCCTCGGCATCATCGCACGACTCAGGGCCAACGTCGTTCACATCGATCACAATCGCAGCGGAAGGGATCTTCCCGTCTTCCTCAGCATCGTGGAACTGGAACTGGAAACCCGAAGCGAGTCGCACATTGCCGAAATCATCGATACGTTGCGAAATTCCGGATACGCAGTCCACTCCGATCTGCCCAACCATTGCTTTCTGCCTCCTGAAATCCGAATGCGGAATCCAGGGTCCCATGAGTTTCATGAAAAACCTGCCGCGCCGTGATCTCCCGAATCCCGATATGGGGTGTATGGATTCTGAATTCTTCCAGGCGATAAAGAACCGCCGGTTGCGGGAATACGAAGAAGGAATCCAGACCTCTTCGTCCATTCCACCGTCAACGCCTCGTCCAGGTCCCACCGTTGTGCATAAACCGGTTGCAGGTCCACGCCTTCAGCAGTAGGAAGCGAGAAGGAGGCGCGTACCCGGCATTGCTTCTGCAAAGCGGTTCCGTGCAATGTCCCTCCAACCGGCCGGCCGGGGTCATGAACGAAACAGGGCACATACTTCGCCTTCGGGAACCGGCTGGTCAGACCTGCAATCCGAAAAGAGGTTCATCCGGCAAAACGTGTACTCGGGCAGTTGTCGCACAAAGGTGGAATACACCCGCAATAACGTCATTCCCGCAATAAGGTAAATCCCGCAATAAGGTGATCCCCATACCAAGGTCATTCCCATAACCACGTCATTCCCATAACCACGTCATTCCCATAACCACGTCATTCCCATAACCAGGTCATTCCCATAACCAGGTCATTCCCATAACCAGGTCATTCCGACAACCACGTCATTCCGACCAACATCGTTGCTGCCTCCACATCGATAGGGGTAGGAACGGCGCATTGGTTTGCGCCGCCCCTCCCTCCGAACCGTGCTGGCGGATCTCCCGCACATTATGTTGTCGCCAACATAAGAGCAGTTATGTTGCGAGCCGGATTATGTTGTGAGGCGTAGGTAAACGCCCTTCGCCCCAAGGCTTCAGGCTGAGGTACGCAACATAAATTGAGGGTCAACACCGACCTACAGGGACGCGAGGAAGGACATCAGCTCGCTGTCGGCGCGCCAGTTCGGCGATGGCCTCGGTGTGGAGTCCGGCCCGCTGACGGCGCATGTCTCCAGGGCCAGGGCCTTCATCTCCAGGTCGATCTCGGCGTAGCGGTTGGTCGTCTCGAGGGAGACGTGGCCGAGCCACGCGCGGATCGTATTGATGTCCACGCCAGCGCGGAGGAGATGCACGGCGGTCGTATGGCGGATAGTGTGCGGGCTGACCCGGTTATCCCGTAGCGACGGCACGTCCTCGGCCGCCTTGGCGACGGTGCGGGCGATCAGGGCGTGGACGCCGTGGCGCGTGATCGGCTGTTTGCGGACGTTAAGGAAGACGCGCGCGACGCTTGGACCCTCAAGGCGCACTGCGAGCATCTCGTGCAGGATCTTGGCTGTGCGCGCCCAGAGCGGACACGTGCGCACTTTCCGCCCCTTGCCGTGGAACCGGGCCGCCGGAGATGTGCCGAGGCTGAGATCCGCAACCGTCAGCTCGGCAGCCTCCGTAGCTCGCGCGCCGGTATTGTAGAGGAAAAGCAGCAGGGCGTAGTCCCGGCAACCCTGAGGACGGCGACGATCGGGAACCGCGAGCAGAGCATCCATCTCGTGCTTGTCGAGGTGGGGCATCACGGGCGTGGTCGTGCGACGAAGCGGGATCGCCTGGATCTGCGCGGCGTGGTCTACAAGCTCGGGTACCAGGCGCCCGATGAACCGGAACAGTGAGTGGAGGGCGGCGAGGCGCTGGTTCCGCGTGGAAATCGAGTTGCCGCGCTTCTGCTCAAGGTGGGCAAGGAAGCTGCGCACGAGCGTCGCGTCGACCTGTCCGACAGTGACCCGGGTCGGGTCGGTCGAGTGCCGGCCGGCGACGAAACCGAAGAGCAGACGGATCGTGTCGCGGTAGCTCTTCTGAGTATTGGGTGTGAGATTGCGGTCGGCGATCAGCTCTTCGAGCAAGAACCGACGGACGAAAGGTCCGATCAGATTGTGCTCAGACATCGTGTTCCTCCTTGTCGCCGAGGGTCGCGTAGCGTTCGAAGCGCTTTGATGCCTCGGCGAGCAGTTCAGGGGTCATAGTGAGGTAGGCCTGCGTGCCGGAGACGTTGGCGTGACCCAGATAGGTCGATAGCAATGGAAGGCACGCCTGGACGTCCGCACCTTCGCGGTACCAGGCGACCAACCGGTGTACCGCGAAGGCGTGTCTCATGTCGTGAAGCCGTGGTTGCCAGCGCGCGCCCGGTGAACTTCGGATCCCGGCGTGCTTGCGCAGCCGGACGAAGACTTTTTCGAGCCTGCTGAGCGAGATTGCGCCGCCTGTGCGGGAGGCGAAGAAGGCCGAGCGAGCGTCGGCCGGCATCGGCAGATCTTTGCGGGCGTTGCGGTATGTGTGGAGCGCGACAGTCAGTGCAGTGCCGATGGGCACGAGCCGAGACTTGAAGAACTTCGTATCCCAGATGGCGAGGACGCGATCATCGAGGTCCACGTCGCAGCACCGGAGCCGCAGAGCCTCGCTGGGCCGAAGCCCCGCGCCGTACAGGACGAGCAACAGCGTGCGGAACGTGGTGTGCTGGAGGGGGGAGCGGTTGTCTGCAAGGATCTCTGTCGAATCGAGCAGACGCTGCAGCTCTTCACGGGAGTAGATGTAGGGCTCGAATGACCGTGGGATGCGGGGCGCCAGCTCCGGGAGTGGTGATGAGGACATGTGCCCGCGGGTCACCAGGTAGACGAAGAAATCGCGCAGCGTGTAGTGCTTGCGCTCCCACCATCGCGTGGGGGGACCTGTGCCGCGACAGAAGCCGTATGTGGCCTCCCGGTTGATATCGTCGAGCAGGATGTCACCGAGAGCGCGGGCGAAAGAGCGAAGGATGCGCGCTTCCGCCGAGAAGACCGCTCCCAGCGAGCGCTTCAGCGTCAGGTACGAGTCGACAGCCTTTGCGAGCTTCATGCGAGACCTCCGAGATCGTCGAAGGCCACTTTGCGCAAAGAGGTCAGGTCGACCTTGGCGTAGATGCGGGTCGCGTCGGGGCTTCGATGCCCGAGATGGTCGCCCACCTCTTTGAAGCTCAGTCCTGACTCTACGAGGTGCCGGGCGCAGGCGTGCCGCAGGCCGTGCGGCCCGCATCCTCTCCTCGGCAATCCCTGCTTGGCGAGCCGGCTCTTGACGATGTTGTAGAGCCCACCCGCCGACAAGGGCCGGTGTGGTGCTCGCAGGGTCAGAAAGACGATCCTGTTGTCGGAACTGGGACGGCCCTCGCGCAAATACCGCGCGATGGCGTTGCCGACTCTGGGCTCAAGGGGAGCCGTCTCCTCGCGCCTGCTCTTGGAGCGGATGAAACGGATATGGTCGTGTGCCCAATCGATGTCGTCGAGGCGAAGCCGGCGCACCGTGCCCGAGCGTAAACCGTATACGGACAGCAGTAGGATGATGGCGTGGTCCCGTAGCGATGCCGGGTCCTCGGCACCGGTCTCGGCAAGCACGCGACCGATGGCGTCCCACGTCGGGCCAAGCGGCAGCCCCTCCTGGCGGTAAACGCGTGGTGACAGGATCGCGTCGGCCAGTCCGGCTCGTGCCCAGCCTCGCTGCTCGCAGTAACCAAACCACGCTCGCAGCATCTTGGCGGACGTCCGAAGCGAGCTCCGCGACCAGCGTTGCGCCATGTGCTCGAAGAAGGTGTCGATGTCGGCCGCCGCCACGGCGGCCAAGGCTACGTTGCGCTGCTCCAGGTAGTCAAGGAACCGCGTAATCTGCCATCTTGCCGAGTGACAGGTCGACTCCGATGCCCACCGCCTTTCCTGTTGTGCGGCGATGAAGTCGTCCAGCTCCGCGTCGTACCGGCCGGGCTCCGCGGCCGGAGTAGGCCGCAGTCGACCGAGATACTGGAGGAAATCCGTTGCCGCGAACCGGAAGTGCGCCTTGGGCCACCGCGGGCTCGATGCGCGACCGGCTTCCGCGCGCCGAGCGGCCCAGTCCTCGGCGAGTAGCTCTACCTCGGCCTCGTCGAAGCACCAATAAGGCGGCCACCGCTGTAGCGCAATGGCAATGCAGAGGCAGTACGAAGACCGGCGCAGGAGGTTCCCGTGCGCCATGCCTTGGTCTGCCAGCTCGCTGAGGTACGCCGTGCGCTCCGCGGCAAGGGGGCCTTCCTGGTGACGTCGAAGCACGCTGGGGTAGGTGAACAGTGTCTCGAACATGGTGCACCTCCTTAGGGTTAAGGAGTGCACCATATCGGCCTGGAATTATGTTGTGAAGTCGCGAGCGGCTATACCATTATCCTGCGCAGTTGCGTCGGCTACACAACATAATCCGGCTCGCAACATAACGCACACGGCTCTCCGGTCGGTGGTTTTACCTCTTTGAGGACTGAAGTAACGCTTCATGTGCTTCTACAAGACTGAAAAGCCCATGAATCCGAAAGAACGCGTTTGGCCAGCGATAATGATCGTACCCACGACTGATGCCGTGGAGCCCTTGGCGCTTGCGCTGGATGCTTCGAAGACGTCGGCGTATCCATTTATCGACCATTGGAAAGGTCGGTTTGTGGCTGTGCTTAAAATATTCAAATCAGCTCCAGCACACGTCCATCGGCTATATAGCCGCCGATATCCGCCATCAGCGGTTCATGTGGAAAATCCATAACTGTGGTTGACTAACACATTCTCAAAGATAGACTCGACCACCAGCCGCACTGCTCCCTGAACAACGCGGTCCCGCACACAGGGGATTCCCAGCGGCCGCTTTTCCTTGCCGCCGGGCTTGTCGATGTAGACCCGGCGAATCGGCCGAGGTCGATAGCCGCCTGTGCGCAGAGCTTCGCAGAGCCGCTCAATTTCTCCCCCAAGGTCCTTCTCGAAGTCCTCGATGCTCTGGTGGTCCGATCCAGCGCCGCCTCCATTGCGCTTGACCGCCGCCCATGCGGCGTTAAGCGTCTTGGGTCTTTGAATCTTATCGATCAGGCTGAACCATACGCCTCCCTTCACTCCACGGGAATTACCCCGCTTCTTCGCTACTATGGACGCTCTGA
>JABUEY010000106.1 GCA_013314815.1 Syntrophobacteraceae bacterium | reverse complement strand
AGCCATCCGGAGGGGTGTGGAAAACCTTTCTTTCGTGGACGGCCGGCTGCAGCGCGTCCCGGTTCCTCCGGAGTACGGCTTCGAGGTTGTCGTGGACTATGCACACACCCCCGACGCCATGGAAAAAAGCATCGGCTGCCTGCGTGAAACGGCCGCCGGTCGAGTATTCGTTGTATTCGGGTGTGGAGGAGACAGGGACCGGAGCAAGAGGCCCCTCATGGGCGAAGTCGCGGCAAGGTTCGGTGACGTAGTGGTGCTGAGCAGCGACAATCCGCGCAGTGAAGACCCCGAGGGGATCATCCGGGAAATTGAAGGGGGGGTGCGCGGCTGTGGTATGCCTCGCCTGGATCTTTCGAACGCGGGTTGTGAGGAGAGGGGGTACACCGTGGAGGTGGACCGCAGGCGGGCAATAGAGTCTGCGCTTTCCCGGGCGTGTCCCGGAGACATTGTTTTTATCGGAGGCAAGGGGCACGAGACTTACCAGATTGTGAAGGACTCCGTCCTCCCTTTTGACGACCGGATGGTGGTCAGGGAGTACTTCGAGTGGAAGAGAGAACAGGCCCTTCCGGAAAGTCGACAAGCATGACCTGGACTATCGGATCTATTGTGGAAGCGTCGGGCGGTCGACTGACGACGGGGAATCCTGAACAGGCGGCGGGCAGGATTTCAACGGACACCCGCAATATGGCGAAGGAAGACTGCTTTGTGGCGCTTTCGGGCGAGAACCATGACGGGCACTCCTTCGTCATGGAAGCGATATCCAGGGGAGCCTCCGTGATCGTCGTGGAATCCGGACGACTTCCCGATGCTTTTCGTTCAAATTCACATGCAACGGCGGTGATCGAAGTGCCGGACACTCTCTACGCACTGGGGGAGCTGGCTCGCCGGTGGCGGAGCCGATTCGGCATTCAGGTAGTGGGGGTGACCGGAAGCAACGGCAAGACGGGCACCAAGGAGCTCGTGGCCGGGATGCTCGGGCAAAGAAGGCGGGTTCTTAAAAACCGGGGCAATTTCAATAACCTCATCGGAGTCCCGCTCACCCTTCTGGAACTGGAACCGGGGCATGAAGCGGCGGTGGTCGAACTGGGCATAAACGTGCCGGGCGAGATGGCCCGCCTCGTGGAAATCAGCTCCCCGACAGTGGGGATCATCACCAACGTGCACCCGGCACACCTCGAGGGACTGCAGTCCCTCGACCGCATCGTCGAGGAGAAGGGAAAGCTGTGGCTTTCCCTGGCCCGGGACGACCTGGCAGTGGTCAACCTCGATGATGAACGCCTCAGGAATTTCGCTCGAAACCTGCATGCGCGCAGTGTGACGTATTCAATGGAGAATCCTTCGGCGGACGTGGCTCCTGCCGGACCTCCAATAAGCCGGGCGGACGGAGTGTCTTTTCCTCTTCGCCTGGGGAAGGAAATCGTTGAGGTTCATGCTTCGCTGTTCGGAATTCACCAGGTGCAAAACGCCGTGGCTGCGGCTGCAGCGGTCTGGGCCATGGGGGAGCCGGCGGAGGTGATTGTGTCGGGGCTGGCGGCCCATGTTCCCGTCAGGCAGCGGATGCAGGTGCACCGGCTCGATGACGGCAGGATCGTCGTGGATGACGCCTACAACGCCAATCCGGGATCGATGAAAGCGGCCCTGAAGGCGGTGGGAACCGCCAGCGGGGGCGGGCCCTTTATTGCGGTTCTTGGAGACATGCGGGAGCTCGGACCGGACAGTGCGGCACTGCACCGGGAAGTGGGCAGGCGGCTGAAAGCCTCCGGAGTGACCCGGCTGATCACCCTGGGGGATGCGTCTCGCCACATCGCTGAGGGTGCGGTTGAATCGGGATTCGACCGGGAGGCCTGCCGCCATGCGGTCAATCATGAAGAAGCCGCCGGCTGGCTCACAAAGGAACAGGTCGGGAATGCGTGGATACTGGTCAAAGGGTCTCGGGCCATGGCCATGGAAAAAGTGGTTGAAAGGATTCTGAAGGAATGATGTCTGAAAAGGCAGATCTGGTTCCGTCAAAGGCGCTTGTGGTCGGATTGGGAGTTTCCGGTCGATCCGTCTGCGAATTGCTCCTCGACAGGGGGGCTCATGTGACTGCGACGGACCTGAGACCCCTGCATGAATTCAATGGAGCCTTGGACAGGCTGAAGGGAAAGGGATGCCTGCTGCGCCTGGGAAGCCACACTGCTGAAGATTTTCTGAAGGCGGAACAGATCATCGTGAGTCCGGGAGTCCCTCTCGATCTGGACCTGCTCGTGGAGGCTCGATACAGGGGAATACCCATCCTGGGTGAACTCGAATGGGCATGGCGCCAGGTGACCGTCCCGGTTATCGCCGTGACGGGAACCAACGGTAAGACCACCACGACGACGTTGATCGGGGAGATGCTGAAGGCCTCGGGCAGGAGAGTTTTCGTGGGAGGTAACATCGGTACGCCGCTCAGCCGCTGGGTGCTCGATGGAGACCCGGCGGATATCCTGGTGCTCGAGGTGAGCAGCTTTCAGTTGGATACGGCGACCACGTTTCGGCCCGAGGTCGGAGTACTGCTCAATATCACCGAAGACCACCTCGACAGGTACCCCGATTTTGCCGGTTACGCCGATTCGAAGCTTTCCGTCTTCTCGCGGCAGTTGCCTTCGGATGTTGCGGTTCTGAACGGTGACGATCCGCTCTGCAGTTCCGTGATCCCGAAGCTGCGGGGCCGTGCGCTGGTATCGAGCCGCAGGGATCCGGCGGCCCATGCGACAGGAAGAGGCAATGAGATCCTGGTGAGGATTCCGTGGCGGAAGCCGTTTGCTTTGAGCCTTGAAAATGCGCGTTTGAAAGGCATCCACAACGAGGAGAACATTCGGGCCGCTGTGCTGGCCGTGTCGTCCATGGGCGCCGAACCGTCCGTGATTCAGGAGGTAATCGACGATTTCCCAGGGCTTCCGCACAGGGTGGAATGGCTACGAACCTGGAGGGGAATCGACTTTTACAACGATTCCAAGGGAACGAACGTCGGTGCGGTGTTGAAAGCCCTGGAGAACTTCGATCGGCCGGTGCTGATCCTTCTTGGAGGCAGAGACAAGCTGGGGTCTTACGCGGCCCTGGCGGAATCACTCGAAGTGAAAGGAAAAGGGGCGTTTGTTTTCGGCGAAGCGGCACCGAGAATAGCCGGGGACCTGGCAGGCCATGTGCCTGTGGAGTCTTTCAAGGATCTGGATTCCGCCTTTGCCGAGGCCGTCAGATGGGCGGTCCGGGGGGACGTCGTTCTGCTCTCTCCCGCCTGTTCATCCTTCGATCAGTACGAGAGTTATGTCCAGCGGGGGAACCATTTCCGGCGGCTTGTCGAGGGCCTGGCGGAAGATTCATGACGGACGGGTGGCGGCGACAGGCGATCAGGTTGAGACCATTCGACAGGGATTGCCGGGGAGATGGAGGGAGACGGGAGTCTTCCGCGGGCAATCGGGGATGAGGATGTTTATGGCCGGACCGATCAGCGATACATCACCTTGCACGGGTGCAGAAGGCGCAAACGAGAGGCAGGCGGCGTCCTGGCATGCGCTGTCTCTCGAGACGCAGCTGTGGATCGAGGTGTCGTTGCTGGTGGCGCTGGGCCTGGTCATGATCTTCAGCGCCAGTTCGATCATGGCCCTCAAGAGGTTCTCCGACCCGGCCCACTACATGAAGAGGCACTTCATGTACATGCTCGTCGGCATGGCCGTCATGGTCCTGATGAGCCGGTTCAACTACAGGCGCTCTCTCGATCTAATGGGAGTGCTTCTAATCACCACCCTCTTTTCACTTCTGCTCGTCCTGATTCCGGGGGTGGGTGTGGAGTTGAACGGAGCCAGGAGATGGTTTACGCTGGGGACGTTCCTGCTTCAGCCTGCAGAATTTGCCAAGGTGCTCTGGATCGTCTACCTCTGCGCATCCCTGGTGAAGAAACAGGACAGGATCAAGAGCCTGCGCATTTCTTTCTGGCCACACATGCTCCTTTGCGGGCTGATCGGCCTCCTCCTGCTCAAGCAGCCTGACTTCGGGACCACATTCATGATAGGATGCCTCACCGTCATCATGCTTGCAGCCGGCGGTGTCCCGTTGCGCAGTCTGTTGATATGCGCGCCTTTTGCAGGATTCGGTTTCTACAAATACGTATATCTGGTGCCTTACAGGTGGGAGCGGGTGACCGCTTTCAGCAATCCGTGGACCGATCCTCTCGATTCGGGCTATCAGCTCATCCAGGCGTGGATTGCCGTGGGATCGGGAGGCTTCTTCGGCAAAGGGCTCGGAGCGGGCCAGCAGAAGATGTTTTACCTGCCGGAATCCTTTACTGACTTCATCCTGGCGGTGATAGGGGAAGAACTGGGGTTCGTGGGTATTCTGGCTGTCTGCGTCATTTTCTTTTTCCTGTTCCAGACGGGGCTGCGCATTTCCAGAAATGCTCCGGATCTGCTGGGTGTCCTGCTGGCGCTGGGACTGACCATGCTTCTTTCTCTTCAGGCCCTGTTGAACATGGGAGTCGTACTCGGCCTGGTTCCGACGAAAGGGATGCCTCTTCCCTTCATTTCCTACGGGGGGAGCGCGTTTACGGCAAACTGTATCGCGGTGGGAATGCTGATGAACATTGCGAGGAACAGCGGTACGAGGCGAATCGAGTAATATGTACAAGCGGTATCAGCGCATACACTTCGTGGGAATCGGAGGCATCGGGATGAGCGGCATCGCCGAGCTGCTGCTCAATCTCGGTTATCAGGTGAGCGGTTCCGACCTGAAGGAGACGGATATTACCCGGCGCCTGGCCGGCCTGGGCGCAATGATCTATACGGGGCATCAGGCCGAACATGTTGTGGGCGCGGATGTGGTGGTTCTTTCGTCGGCTATCGACGAAGAGAATCCCGAGGTGAAGGGTGCCCGTGAGCTGGGCAAGGTGCCCGTGATCCGCCGGGCCGAGATGCTCGCCGAGCTCATGAGGCTCAAATATTCGGTGCTGGTGGCCGGCGCTCACGGAAAAACAACCACCACTTCCATGGTGGCCACCGTTCTGGCCAGGGGAGGACTCGATCCCACCGTGGTGATTGGAGGAAAACTGAATGCATGGGGCACCAACGCAAAGCTCGGCAACGGGGATTTTTTGGTGGCCGAAGCCGACGAAAGCGATGGAACCTTCCTCCTTCTTTCTCCAACCATTGCGGTAGTGACCAACATCGATCTCGAACACCTGGATTTCTACCGGGACCTCGAACACATACAACAGACCTTCCTAGAATTCATCAACAAGATCCCTTTTTACGGCCAGGCGGTTCTCTGCCTCGAGGACGAAAATATACAGTCGATTCTTCCCAGGATAGGAAAAAGGTTCACAACTTACGGATTTTCTTCGCAGGCGGACTTCCAGGCCAAAGATCTGAAGACGAACGGTCTGTCCACCATTTACCGGGCCTTTCACCATGGCGAGGAAATCGGTGAGATCGAAATACCCATTCCGGGCCGGCACAATGTTCTCAATTCCCTTGCGGCCGTGGCGGTAGCTCATGAACTTGAACTCGATCGGGCTGCGGTCCAGGCGGGACTGCGGGACATGACGGGAGTGCAGCGCCGTTTCCAGATCAAAGGGGAAGCGAGGGGAGTCCTGGTTCTCGACGATTACGGGCACCATCCGACAGAAATCAGGGCGGTGCTCGAGACCCTTGCAAACTGCTATCCGGACCGGCGACGTATCGTGGTTTTTCAGCCGCACCGTTATTCGAGAACCCAGGCGCTCATGGACCAGTTTGCCCGCTGCTTCTACCATTCGGATGTGCTGGTCTTGACGGAGATTTATGCCGCGAGCGAGAAGCCGGTGCCCGGGGTTTCCGGAAGCCGGCTTCTTCAGCAGATTGCCGCTCACGGGCATCACGATCTTCATTTCTGTGAAACCATCGACGACATGGTCGATCTGCTCGCGAGCATGGTTGAAACAGGGGATGTGGTGATCACTCTGGGTGCCGGCAATATCTGGCAGACGGGAGAGATGCTGCTTCACAGGCTGCAAACTTCGGAAACGATACGGTAGGCCGGGAGTGAAAGGGATGAATCACGGGAGCCGGAACAGGATCGATTTTCCAGCCGCGGATAGGCTGGATCGGTCTTTCATTGACGGACTGCCGGGTATCGAGTTCAGGTGGTGGGAGCCCCTTGCGCGGCATACGACGTTCCGCGTGGGAGGCCCTGTGTGGTGCCTCGCACGTCCGCGCGATGAAGATGCCCTCGAATCGCTGATGAAAAGAGTTCGAGAGAGGAGCATCCCGTGCGTTGTGCTGGGAGGAGGAAGTAATGTTTTGGCTCCCGACGAACCCTGGGAAGTTCTTGCCGTTCAGCTGAACCTGGCATGTTGCGGGCTTGTTGTCGAGGATCTTGAAGGGGGCGGGGTCCAGGTCCACGCGGGGGCTGGAGTCGGTCTGTCCCGGCTGCTGCGCTGCTGCCTTCGCAGCGGGCTGGGCGGTCTGGAGTTCCTTGTGGGCATTCCGGGCAGTATCGGCGGTGCCCTGGTCATGAACGCGGGCACCCGTGACGGATGCATGCACGATGTGCTCGAGTGGGTCGAACTGATGGACAGGGGTGGCCAAAGAAGGCGGCTGAACGTTTCCGAGATACCCGGCGGGTACAGGTCCATGGGGTTGCCTGAAGGGTGGATCGTGTTGAGGGCTTGTCTGAACCTTCGAAGGACACCGGTTGCCCGTTCGAAAGCCGCCATGCGCGATATCATGAAGAAGCGCAGGTCAGGTCAGCCCGTCGAATGCGCGTCTGCGGGCTGTGTTTTCAAGAATCCTCCCTCCCTGTCCGCCGGAGAACTGATCGATCGTGCGGGGTTGAAGGGTTTTCGGGTGGGGGACGCGGAAGTATCGACAAAGCATGCCAACTGGATCATCAATCGCGGCCGTGCCACGGCCAGCGATATTCTGTGCCTGATCCGGCATATTGAAGGCGAAGTATTCAGGATGTTCGGAGTATCCCTGGAGCGCGAGATACGCGTTCTCGAATCTCAACCGGGCGCATGAGGGGAATGGAGCTGTTTTGAAAAAGAAAAGAAACCGCTACCGTTCTGACCGACGCAGACTCAAGGAGGCTTTGAGGCTCTGGATCAAGGCCGCCGCCTGCCTGGGTGCGACCGCCGTCCTGCTTGTGCTCTTGAGTGCGGGTCTCTCGCATTCGTATTATGCACTCCTCGATGCCCCCTGGCTCAGGGCGGACGAGATCGATATTTCGGGCCTGAAGCATTTGGACAGGGATGAGGTTATCGAGGCTCTTGGGGTGCCGAAAAACACCGGCCTGCTGAATCTCAGGGTGTCCCAACTTGCCCTCCGCATCGAGGCTCTCCCCCAGGTCGAATCCGTCGTGGTTCGGCTGGATCTGCCCAGGCGCATCGTGGTCGAGATCGTGGAAAGGGAACCGGTTGCCATTCTGAAGGCCGAAGAACACTTCCTGCTGGACAGGAATGGAAGGCTTTTCGCCTCTGCAACCCCCGGGAAATATCCTGGCCTGCACCTGCTGACCGGTTTTTCAGGCCTGGGACTGACCCAGGGAGACGTCCTGCCCGCGGAGACTCTGGAGTCCCTGGCGGAGCTTCTTCCCGCACTCGAAAAGGCGAAGGGCTGGCTTTCTTCACTTCATCTTTCGGAATGCAGGTGGCATTCGGGGGGCGTGGTCCTCTATGGGACGTCGGGATCGCTGCCGATTCAGCTGGGTACGAAGAATTTTGATGAGAAGCTGGAGCGGCTGCAGGGTGTGTTCAAGATGCTGAAGGATCGCCGCTGGCTGGACGGCGTGACTCGAATCGATATGGATTATTCGAACCGGGCGTACATCGAGGGGCATTTCCCCGTTTTGAAGGGGAGTTGAGTCGGCTGTTTGTCGCAAGGCATCTTCCTTGACCCGGATGCTGAAGGGGAATCGATGGGAAAAAGAGAGGAATTGATAGTAGGCCTCGATCTCGGAACAACCAAGGTGTGCGCGGTTGTCGGTGAAGTGAGTTCAGACGGGATCGATATTGTGGGTGTGGGGACCTACCCTTCCATCGGGTTGAGGGGTGGAGTGGTCGTCAATATCGACCAGACGGTCCATTCCATCCGGAAGGCCATCGATGAAGCCGAACTCATGGCCGGCTGCGAGATATCGTCGGTGTATGCCGGAGTGGCGGGTACTCACGTGCAGAGTCTGAACAGCCACGGAGTCATAGCCATCAAGAGCCGCGAAGTCATGCAGACGGACATCGACCGGGTTCTGGACGCCGCGAGAACCGTTGCACTGCCTTTCGACCGTCAGATTCTGCATGTTCTCCCGCAGCAGTACATTGTCGATGATCAGGAGGGTATCCAAAATCCTACGGGGATGGCCGGAGTGCGGCTTGAAGCCAAGGTGCATATCATCACCGGCGCCATAAGCGCTGTGCAGAACATCGTCAAGTGCTGCGAAAAGGCGGGCCTGCAGGTTCAGGACGTTGTACTCGAATCCCTCGCATCGAGCGAATCGGTGCTGGACGAGGACGAAAAGCACCTTGGCGTGGCGCTGGTGGATCTGGGAGGAGGAACCAGCGATATCGCCGTTTTCCAGGACCATGCCATAAGATACTCATGCGTGGTGGGACTGGGTGGCAACCATATCACGTCGGATATCAGCGTCGGGCTTCGCACCTCAACTGACGAGGCGGAGAAGATCAAGAAAAAGTACGGATGCGCTCTTGCCGAATGGGTCAATCAGCAGGATGTCATTGAGGTGGGGTCCGTGGGAGGGCAGAAGCCCCGTCAGCTTGCACGATCGATATTGGCCCAGATCATCGAGGCGCGGACGGAAGAGATCATCAAGATCATCGAATGGGAACTCGTACGCTCAGGATATGTCGAGTCGCTTCACGCCGGTGTTGTGCTGACCGGCGGTGTTTCTTTGTTACCGGGAATACGCGAACTGGCGGAACGGGTATTTGATCTGCCGGTTCGCATTGGAGTGCCTTATCATTTCGGTGGGCTGGGAGATGTGGTGAAGAACCCCATCTATGCAACGGCAACGGGCCTCCTGCTGCACGGCAGGAAGTATGGAAGCAGGGGGCCGCTGGAGGAGCCAAGCCTTTTCAGAAAGGTGCTGGTTTCGATGAAACGTTGGTTCAGGGAATTCTGGTGATGGACATGCCCGGAGAACAGGTTCTTGCGGCCTGAATCTCTGCAGCGGGGCCTATGATCGAAAGAAGATCCATATGGCATGGTTCGAAGGATTTTGTCTGTATTGCACTGATGGAGGGATTGCCCCGCGAACCGGCAAGGAGGCTTTTGGGAGGTCCTGATTCTATGGAGCACATATGACAAGGAATCCTAAGAGGGGGAAGGGTAGGAAGATGGAAAGAAAAGCGGAGAACGTCACAGTCAGCAACAGGGCAAGGATTACCGTTCTGGGGATCGGAGGCGGAGGTGGCAATGCCATCAACAACATGATCGCCGCCGGTCTCGAAGGGGTGCATTTCGTTGCCGCCAATACCGATTTCCAGGTGCTGGAACGCAACCTTGCTCCGGTCAAGATTCAGCTGGGAACCACCCTCACAAAGGGACTCGGGGCGGGGGGAAGCCCCGAGGTGGGGAGCAAGGCGATGGAGGAGGACATCGAAAGGGTCCGTGAAGCCGTGAATGGAAGCGACATGGTTTTTATCACGGCGGGCCTCGGCGGTGGAACCGGGACCGGAGGAGCACCCATTGCCGCACAGATCTGCAAGGAAATGGGAGCCCTCACGGTGGCGGTAGTAACCAAGCCGTTCATGGTGGAAGGCAGAGTGCGGCAGCGCAATGCGGACGACGGACTCAAGTCGCTGCACGAGGTTGTGGACACGCTCATCACCATCCCCAATAATCGACTTCTTTGCCTGGCCGACCGACGTGCGACCTTCCTGGAAATGATCAGGAAAGCCGACGAGGTGCTTCTCTACGCTGTGAAGGGGATCTCCGATCTCATCATCAAGGAAGGCTACATCAACGTCGATTTCAACGACGTCAAAACCGTCATGGGCGAAATGGGGCTCGCCCTCATGGGCACCGGCGTCGGCCGTGGTGAAAACAGGGCCTCTCAGGCGGTGCAGCAGGCCATCTCCAGCCCGCTGCTCGAAGACATCTCGATTCATGGAGCCCGGGCAGCCCTGATCAACATTTCCGCCGGTCCGGACCTCGGCATGCACGAATTCGAAGAAGCGCTTTCCATCATCCAGAAGGAAGTGAACGAAGACGCGCACATTATCCTCGGCATGGTGATGGATCAGTCCATGGGGGACGAAATCCGCGTGACGGTCATCGCTACAGGTATCGGAAGAATGGATCAACCCAAGGGAATCGACATGTCGTCGCGTCCCAAGCGCATCAAGCCCGACGGGATCGTGCCCGAACTCAACTACGATTATCTCCAGATTCCCACCGTCGTGCGTCATCGAGCGCCTCGAGAAGCCCCCGTTCAGGATCAGCAGCCCAGGAGAAGGACTCTTCTTCAGAAGCTGACGGCGGGAAACGCGGAAGAGGAGGATTTGAGCATTCCCACATTCATCCGCCGCCAGGCGGACTGACCGGTGGAACGGATTCCGCACATGAATTCGGCTTCGAGTCCCGGTGTGGGAAGTGCTTGATGTCCCGGCGGCCGAAATAGACTGCCTATGCCCTGGAAATTGAAACAGCGTCAGCAGCAATGGCTGTCTGAAGAGAGGGGAACTGTCCGGAAAAGCTGGGGCGGGAAAACCCGCGTTGCCCTGGCGTTTCCGAACCGCTACGCGGTCGGGATGTCCAACCTGGGGTTTCAGTCTGTCTATCGGGATCTCAACCGAATGGACGACGTGGTATGTGAGCGGGTGTTCTACCCCGAACCGGAAGACCTCGAAACGGTAAGGAGAAATCCCGGCTGCCTGATTTCCGTGGAATCCCAGAGGAGCATTCAGGATTTCCATCTTCTTTTCTTTTCCATACCCTTCGAAAACGATTATGTGCACGTGGTGGAGATGCTCAGCATGGCGGGCATCCCCCCCCGTGTACAGGACCGGGGCCAAATCTTCCCGCTGGCGGCTGCGGGAGGGGTGGCCGTATTCCTGAACCCCGAACCTCTCTCGGCCTTCCTGGATTTCTTCTTCATCGGAGAGGCCGAGGCTCTCTTGCCCGATTTTCTGCACGTTTGGAACAGGATTCAAGGCGAATCCCCGTCCAGGGACGAACTGCTGCAATGCCTCGCCCGTGATGTACGGGGGATCTATGTTCCTTCATTCTACCGCGCAGGCTATGCAGATGACGGAACCCTGTCGAGCATGGAACCACTGCCCGGCCTGGATGTCCCAGAAAGGGTGGAATATCGGCGCGCGGATCTTTCCGGAGTTGAACCGTGCCGGACGGCCGTCCTCACACCCAACACGGAATTCAGCGACGTCCATCTGCTGGAAATAGGAAGGGGCTGCGGCCGCGGGTGCAGATTCTGCGCCGCGGGCTATGTGTACAGGCCCGTTCGTTTTCATGATGCCGTCAAACTGCTGGAAGTCTCGACACCTCTGCTCAGCAAATCTCGGAGGCTTGGTCTTGTGAGTGCGGCGGTCTCGGACCACCCCGAAATCTCCGGCCTTTGCGATGCCCTGCTGGACAGGGGCGGAGTTGTTTCTTTTTCGTCTCTTCGCGCAGACAACATTCCACCTCAAATGCTCGCCGCAATCGAGGCGAGTCAGCAGCATGCGGTGGCCATCGCTCCTGAAGCCGGATCGGAACGCCTTCGCCGTGTGATCAACAAGAATCTTTCGATGGATCAGATCATATCGGCGGTGGAAAGGCTGACCGAGCGAGGAATCCTTCAGCTGAAGCTCTACTTCATGATCGGCCTGCCCGAGGAAACCTCGGAGGACCTCGAAGCCATCGTGGACATGACTAAACAGATCAAGCACCACGTGCTCAAGATCACTCGGGGACGCAAGCGGCTGGGCACCATTACTCTGAGTATCCATTCCTTTGTCCCCAAGGCTTTTACGCCTTTTCAGTGGGTTGGCTTTGCGGGAATCCGGGAACTCAGGGAGCGGTCACGATGGATTCAGAAAGCATTGAAGAAGGTCCCGAATGTCCGTGTGCATTTCGATCTGCCGAAATGGGCGTATATTCAGGCCCTGCTTTCCCGCGGGGACCGGCGCGCCGGGTTGTTTATCGAGAAGACGGCCCTGGAAGGGGTATCCTGGAGTCAGGCACTGCGGGATGTTCCCTTCAATCCCGACTTCTGGGTCATGAGGCACAGAGGCAGGGATGAGCGTTTCCCCTGGGAGGTGATCGACCACGGTGTCAAGCGGGAGTACCTGTGGGAAGAATATCAGCGGGCGCTGTCCGGGCGCACCACTTCACGGTGTCGGCCGGAAGAACACTGCACGCGCTGCGGAGTCTGCGCGCTGCAAAGGTGATGAAAAGCGTGTGCGGCCGACGGCTTCCTCGTGCACTGTCCCAGCCCGATGACGCACTCCCCCCTTGTCCTTTTGGAAATACTCCTCATTGATCTTGTCTTACCTTCTTTTTATATTCTATTATTGGAATCAAAAGAGAAACCGGTACTTGCAACGTAAGGCTCCAACGGGGAGCGAGGAGAAGAACATTTCGATGCCGAACAGAGATTATTACGCAGTTCTCAATGTGTCACCCGATGCTCATGCTGAAGATATAAAAAAAGCATACCGCAAACTGGCTCTCGAAACGCATCCGGACAGGAACCCCGGTGACAGGCAGGCCGAGGAGAGATTCAAGACGATCAGCGAAGCCTACGGCGTACTGTCCGACCCGCAGAAGCGGGCTCAGTATGATCAGTACAGGCGCCTTG
Source organism: Syntrophobacteraceae bacterium (assembly GCA_013314815.1). GTDB lineage: Bacteria > Desulfobacterota > Syntrophobacteria > Syntrophobacterales > Syntrophobacteraceae > JABUEY01. The sequence continues at coordinate 908 of JABUEY010000106.1, read as the reverse complement.
GCTACCAATATCGTCCCGGGGAGCCTCATCGACCTGGTTTCGGATATTCCCAGGAAGAGATCCTGCGGGATTTTTTCAGGAGCCGTCATGCACAGGACATGTTTTCAGAAATGGCCAAAGAATTCCAGAAGATGGGATTCCGTTTCGACGACAGGTTCATCAACCACCTGTTCTTCGGCGGCAAGGGGGTCTTTTTCGAGGGAGTGTTCTGGGGAGGTCCGGGCAGGAACATTCGAATTGTTCGTTACGGGCGTCCCGGCGACCGCCGCGAGGCGAGGGCCGGATACCGTGAGGTGAGATCGGAACCCGAGCAGCCTGAAAGAAGAGGATTGCTGCAGAAGGGGCTGGGTTTCCTCGTCCGGACCGCAAAAAAGCTCGGCGGCTTGATTGCCGACAAGTTGCTGGGGAGTTCGAGTCTGTCCGGGGCCGGACCGGAGGAAACAAGGAGAACGACCGGATCGGATGTGATCTACAGGCTGGTGATCAGTCCCGTGGAGGCTGTAAGAGGCACGGTCGTCGAAGTCGATCTGCCTCACATGAAGACAGGGAAGAGAGTGTCTGTGCGGATTCCGCCTGGAGTCCGGTCGGGAACGAGGCTGAGGCTCAAAGAGATGGGGCGTCCCATTGCCGGCCACGGAGGATACCGGGGAGACCTCTACCTGCAGCTGGACGTGATGTGACTTCCCGGCTGCCGCCCCTCAGGCCGCAACTTCGGAAAACACGGTGCGAAAGGCGGCGGCAACGATTTCATAATCCTCTTCCCGAAGTGTGCGCACATCGAGGATGAACAGGTCGGATTCGATGCGGCCGATGATCGGCGGCCTGTTGCGCCTCATCTCGAGTTCGATTTTCTGAGTGCTCATCACGGGAGACTGCACCGCCACGACCCACGTGGGCAAATCCTGTGC
>JABUEY010000105.1 GCA_013314815.1 Syntrophobacteraceae bacterium | reverse complement strand
ATCAGCGCAAGCCCCCCGTCAGGCGCACACCGGCAGCATATACGGGTTTTTTCGGGAGCCATCCTTTGTCACCCGCCGCGCCTTCACCCGGGACCGCTCTCTTTCTTGACCGGCCTGTGCCCATTGACTATCTTAGCGCAATAAACCTCAATAAGGGGAGCGCAAATGATGGAATGCAAGCCGGGCGAAAAGATCGCATCAGAAAAGGACGTGGCGGAGCTTCTCAACAACAGCCGGACGGTGGCCGTTGTGGGGATTTCTCACAAAGAGGAACGGGACAGTCATAAGGTGGCAAAATACTTAAAAGATCACGGATACAAGGTTATCCCGGTCAACCCCAGGTACAAGGAAGTGCTGGGGGAAACCTGTTACCCGGATTTGAAATCGGTGCCCGAGCACATCGATATCGTGGATATTTTCAGAAATATCGATGCAATACCGGCCATTGTGGATGAAGCTGTCGAGGTGAAGGCGGGAGCCGTATGGATGCAGCTGGGACTTTCGCACGAGGCGGCGGCGGAGAAAGCCCGATGTGCCGGAATTTCCGTCGTGATGGACAGGTGTATGAAGATCGAGCACTCGAGGCTGCACAGAGGCTGACAACAGGTTATCATGAACCGGGTACTGTCATGTCGTCCGACAAATGAGGCAATCCGCGGTGAAGTGGGGGGCTTTGCCGCGGTGATCAGGTATTACGGCTCGCTTCGCAGGGAAATCGAGCAATCGGGAGGTTTGCCCTATCGACTGACGGCGCTGGGAGCGTGGGCGGCTTCCCGTCCTTCCCACGTGCGGTTCTTCTTCCGCGAGGTCGGTTTGAATCGGTACCGGCACTTTGTGGATCTGGGCAGTGGAGACGGTATTGTAACGTGCATCGCGGCACTCTTTACGCGGGCCACCGGCATTGAAATAGACCGCGAACTCTGTTCCGTGGCGGGCCGGGCGGCTCAAGACCTGAATATCGAGAAAAGAGCCGATTTCATCTGCGGCGATTATCTCACCCAGAACCTGCACAAGGCGGACTGTCTTTACATCTATCCCGACAAGCCAGTCTATGAACTCGAAAAGGCGCTCGATGGCTGGGCAGGGACTCTGCTCATTTATGGGCCCCACTTTTCGCCCGTGAACCTGAAGATGGTGCGGCGGCTTGATTGCGGCAAAGAGAGTCTGGCCGTGTACCGGAATCCCGACGCAGCTGGGCCCGCGAATTTTGCCGTCTGAGTTTTGCTCCCACCTGCACCTTTCCCGGCCACGTCGTTATCCGCGCAGAGCCTCCACAATTCTTTCCTGGTCAGCCTTTGCGAGATACGGGTGCATGGGCAGGCTCAAGACCCGCTCGGCACAGGATTCACTCACGGGAAAGTCTCCCTTGGTGTAGCCCAGAAATCGGAAAGCCGGCTGAAGGTGCAAAGGTGTGGGATAATAGACGGCTGTCGGAATGCCGCGTTCCCCGAGCCGATCCTGCAGGAGGGTTCTGTGTTCCGGGCCGGATGCCAGGACCGTGTACTGCGCCCAGGCGGACAAATAGCCGGGTGGGATTCGAGGCGGGCTGACAACCGCTGGTCCGGTATCCAGCAGATGAGTATAAAAACCCGCAACATTTTGCCGCAGTTCCATTTCTTCCTGAAAAATCCGAAACTTAGCGAGAAGCACAGCAGCCTGCAGGGTGTCCAGCCGGCCGTTAATGCCGATGGCGATGTTTTCATATTTATGACGGCCCTGTCCATGGATTCGCAGGGACCGCATTCTTTCCGCCATGTCATCATCATCGGTGAAGCACATTCCACCGTCACCGTATCCGCCCAGCGGTTTTGCGGGAAAGAAGGAAGTGCACGCCATGCCGGACAGGCTGCAGGTCTTTCGCCCGAAATATTCCGCTCCGAAGGACTGGGCGGCATCCTCGATCACGACAAGCCCCCGTTCGCGGGCCGAGGTGTTGATCCGTCGATAGTCGGCGGGAAGCCCGAACAGGTCGACGGCGATGACGCCCTGGATTCGAAGAGGCCCTTCGGGCAGATTCCGGGGCAGCGGGTAGATCCCGGGATCCCGGTTCTTCAGTGCATCGATCGCCTTGTCGAGTTGAAAAGGATCCATGTTGAATGTCGAGGCCTCGATGTCCACAAAGACAGGTATCGCCCCGAGAAGGCAGACGACCTGCGCCGTTGCCGTAAAGGTGAACGGTGTGGTCAGGACGACATCGCCCGGGCCCGTTCCGTGGGCCATGAGTGCAAGCAGAAGCCCGTCCGTTCCCGAGGCGCACCCGACGGCATGTCTTACGCCGACGTAGGCGGCAAGCTCCCTTTCGAGCTCCTGGATCTCCGGGCCCATGATATATTGTCCGTGGTCGAGAACCTTGCGAATTCTGCTCTCGATCTCCTGCCTGATTCTTTTCTGCTGTATGCCCAGATCAATGAACTGCATTTCGAGCTCCTGGTTCCATCCACGAGAACGACCTCGTGTTCGCATGAAAACGCGCCGCCTGCATCCGAAGAACGCCATGACCGGCAACCGAAGAATCGCGGAAGCAAGCCGGCAGGCCTCATCCGCGCAAGCCCCGCATTGGCACATTTGCAGCGAACTGTCAATGTGGAAAATGATCCGGAAATCCGGACGAGATGACGGTGCGGTCATATCTTTTCCCGCCGAACGAGCTGCACGGGATAGACTTCGCACGGAGAAAGACACTCCATTGCCATTCGGCGGATTATTGACTAGACTGGAGGGGCTTATTCATGAAATCGCAACAGCAGAACCAAGGTGTATGATACTGTGCCGGCTATGATCCTCCGTTCGCAATGACATCGAGGTGGAATGGTCGGGGCGGGGAGCGCAGAGAGATTTCGAAGGCCTGTCTCCGACTGCCGGCGCAGCCACCCGGAGATCATGGGACCATGGCGGAGCGTCAGCACAACCGATATGTATGCATTCACGGGCACTTCTACCAGCCTCCCCGCGAAAACCCCTGGCTGGATGAAATCGAAAAGGAGGATTCCGCCGCACCCTGTCACGACTGGAATGAACGGATCAACCTCGAATGCTACCGGGCCAATGCGGCTGCACGCCTGGTCGACGACCGCAACCGCATCCTGCTTCTGCACAACAACTATAAATCTTTGAGCTTCAATTTCGGTCCCACTCTTCTCAGGTGGCTCGAACGCAATGACCCCTGGGTTTACTGGGCCCTTCTTCAATCCGACCGTGACAGTTGCATGCGCATGAACGGGCATGGCAATGCCGTTGCCCAGGCATACAATCACATCATCATGCCGCTGGCGAATCGCCGTGACAAGACCACCCAGGTGCTGTGGGGAATCCGCGACTTCGAACACCGTTTCAAACGCCGCCCCGAGGGGATGTGGCTTCCCGAAACCGCAGTGGATCGTGAAACCCTGTGCATTATGGCCGACGCAGGCATCCGTTACACGATCCTGTCTCCCGAACAGGCGGCTCGCTGGCGATTCCTCACTCCAGGCTCACCCTGGCAGGATGTTCGAGGGGGAAGAATCCCGACGGGCCGAGCCTACCGCTGCGACTGCGGAGGAGGCCGGGCCATCCACATCTTTTTCTATGACCCGTCCCTGGCAAGAGGAATCGCCTTTGAAGGGCTGCTCGAGCACAGCACCCGCCTGACCGCACACATCGACTCCCTTTTCGCTCGACAGGACAGGACGGATTCCGAACCATGGTTCGTGAACACGGCAACAGACGGTGAATCCTACGGCCATCATTTCAAGTTCGGCGACATGGCACTGGCTGCGGCTTTCCACCGACTCGAACAGGACCCCGCCACAACGGTCATCAATTACGCCGCTTTTCTCGATGCCTTTCCAGTGAAAGCCGAAGTGGACATCATCGAGAATACGGCGTGGAGCTGTTCGCACGGTCTCGGGAGGTGGGAGACGGATTGCGGATGCCGGCTCGACGGATCCTCCGGGTGGACCCAGCAGTGGCGCGCTCCGCTTCGTAAGGCGTTGAATCTTCTTCGAGACATCCTGGCGGTCCACTTCGAACGCCAGGGGGAGCGCCTGTGTCCCGATCCATGGAAGGCGAGGGACGAGTACATCCAGGTTCTGCTGGATCCGGAACACAGGATGGATGAATTCCTCGAGAACCATATGTGGGAAACGTCCCGGCCCTCGGATATCCATCGCTTCCTGCGACTTCTTGAAATGCAGCGCTTTGCCATGTACATGTTTACATCCTGCGGATGGTTCTTTGACGAAATCAGCGGCCTGGAAACCCAGTTGATTCTGCGTTACGCTGCACGTGCCATTCAACTTGCCGAACATACCGGAGCCGAATCTCCTGAACCGGCTTTCCTGGAAATCCTCGGGAACGCCGCCAGCAACCTGCCTCAACACGCCGACGGAGCGCGGGTATATTCGACGCTGATCAAGCCCCAGGTGGTGGAGAAGAGCCGAGTAGTGGCCAGCTATGCCATTCAGTCTCTTGCCATGTCCACGCGAAGGCGTTTCAGTATCTACGGCTACGGCATCGATCCACTGCGGGAAGCGGACCTGGGCGCCAACCCGTCTCCATGCCTTCTGGGCCATGTTCGAGTGAGATCGGGGCGTACCCTGGTCGAGGAGGACTACCTCTACGCGGCCATACACTTCGGAGGTCTCGATTTTCGCTGTTCCGTCAAACCCCTCGACAGTGAAACAGAATACGACCACCTTCTGGTCTCTCTCCAGAATGCCGCGGAACAGCAGAACACTCTCAAGTTCATCCGCATCCTCGACGAACTCTTCGGCCCTTCCAGTTTCGGGCTTCATGATGTCCTGCGCGACCTGAGAACGTCCGTCGCACTCGAAATCAGCAGGAAGATACTCGCAACCTACACGGATCTCCAGCGTCACCTTTTTCAGATTCACAGACCGCTCATGTCTTCCCTGCGCCAGTGGAACATCCGGATCCCCAGTGACCTCCGGGTGTCCCTGAGGAGAATTCTCACGGACGATCTCAGGCAACTGCTGATGGACATCATCACCCATGAACGGATGCGCGAGGTGGAACGCGGCTTCTGGGACGCCACCGACTTCCACTACCGCGCTCATGTCGGCCGCCTTCACTCACTTCTCGATGAAGCTCGTTTCTGGGGCATCACGCTTCAGCTGGAGCAGGCCGCCGGAAGCCTGGGCGGTGAACTCGCCGGAAGCCTGGCACAACTTCGGCGGTCGTTCGATGAAAGGGATGCAGGAAGGCTCTACCGCCTTCTCCAGGTATCCCAGGTGATGGGGGTCGTGCCCGAACTCTGGAAGATCCAGACCCTGTACTTCGAACTCATGGATACGGTACGGAACAATCCCGGTGTGCTCAAAGGGATATCCAATCCGGAACGCTTCTTCGGCAAACTCGACGAGATCCTTGGGTGCAGGTTTTCGTTGCTGATCGAGGATGTTCTTTCTGCCCTGTCGAAGGACATCGTGCCCTTCAGCAGCACAAGAGCCCTGCTGAGACTTCCCTGATACGAACCGACCGTCCGGGCCGCGGATCTTCGCAGCGTCGGCCCCGGCTTTTGTTGATTAGGAGCCGGGGAGTGGTGTAGTATAAGGACATGGCAAGTCGATGCGCTTACGAGGAAGAAAATGTGCTGCGCCCATTGCGGATGGGCGTGCGACTACGGGACCGGAGAGAAGAAAATGTGTGAAGCCAATGCCTACCTGGTCAGAAACGGCGAGGAAGAACTGCTCATGGAAGCGGTGGATGTGCTTGAAAACGAAGGGGAGCAGATCAGGGTCGCCAATATTTTCGGGGAACAGAAGGTCGTCAAGGGGAGAATTGTCCGCATGTCTTTGGTTAATCACAAGATCCTTCTCGAGGAAGCGCCCTGAACGACGTGTTTTTCGAACTGGATCCCTCGATCTGATCCTGTTCACCTGCTTCATTCAACGGCTCCGGCTGTGAATGCCGGCCGCAGTACCAGTCCATCTGCCTGCAAATGCCTCGAACGATCTTGACATCTCTTGCGGTGAGACCGATCCGGCTGAAAAAGCGCCGGACATTCAGCATCCAGTAGTCCGGGTTTTCGGGATTGATGAAATGGATCCTGGCGAGAGTTTCCCGCAGATGGTCGTACATGCCTTCAAGTTCGTGTTTGTCTGCCAGGCGGGAGACGAATCTGCGGGGTTCTTCGGCACCGGCGACGAAGATTTCATACGCCAGTACCATTACGGCCTGAGCGAGGTTTAAAGACGAGAAGTCCGCGGTGGGAATGGTCACCAGTGAATCACAGAACCTCATGTCCTGGTTCGTCAACCCCCACGCCTCGGTTCCGAACAGAATGGCAACCCGGTTCTCCTGGCTTATGTGAATCAATTCGCCGGCAAGCCGCCTCGGACTGTTCATGCTCTGGCGGTGTGAACCTGTTCGTGCCGTCGTTCCAACGACATACTGGAAGGATCCCAGAGCTTCCCTCAGGTCGCCATACACGTCCATTTCGACCACCACGTCTTCGGCTGCATGGGTGGCGGTCCTGAGAATGCGCGTGAGATCGCAGTCAGCGGGATTGACCACCACCAGGCGACCGATCCCCATGTTCTTCACCACTCTTGCAGCGGATCCTATATTTTCCGGGTATCGGGGCTCGTTCAAAACGATGGCTATGTTCTTCAGATTTACTCTCGTCATCTCGTGATCCCACTCCAAACCCGCATCTGCCGTCGCCAAAGAGTCAAAACGCCGGACACCGCGCATGCCTGCCGGGTTCCCCGCCGCGGTCCGCAGGGCATCAGGTTTCGAGCTGCACAGCTGGAAGAAAGGGGAGGATAACCAAGTTTGACCACCAAATCAAGCGGCGATCCTACTCGGATCCGCGGTGGAATGAACCGGGAACAAGGTGAAATGCCACCGCCGGGATTATAAGGTTCATTCGGTAAACGAGTCCTCCGGTGCTTTTCATGCAATGGATCGATGGCATTACAACGTCATTTCCACAACACTGTCATTCCTGCGAAGGGGGATCCCAAAGATGTTTGGGGAAGTGGCGTTGTTGCGGGTGCGTTCCACCTTTGTGCGACAACTGTCCGGGTATGCGTTTATGAGAAAATGGCGGAACCGTTTGGTACGATCTTCCATGAGATCAACTGATGAAGAGTCTTATGCGTGTGGTCTGGCCGACAGTATGTTGTATAAGGGCACTCCGGGTTAGAAATTCCGTGGAAAGAACTTCGTTGACACCTCAATTCCCCGATGTTTAAATGACTTGGAAGTCGGAATGCGCTTTCCTGCTCCCGGTGTCCGGGGAATTGCTCAAGCTGTCCGCACTGGCATGGCAGGCACCGGGATGGCGGGGGCCTGTGCTGCGAAAAGGGGGGCTCATGGCTGCGGAAAGGATACGAGAGTCGGTCATTGCAGGAAGCTGGTACCCCGATCATCCGAAAAGCTTGAGGGAGCAGATCGGGAAGTATCTCGATCGTGCGCGGATAGTCGAAACAGCCGGCGAACTGCTGGGCCTTGCCGTCCCTCACGCGGGCTACATGTATTCGGGGGGAGTCGCCGCGTATGCCTACAAGCTGTTGATTCAGCGGCCGTTCCAGCGAGTGCTCATTCTGGCTCCCAGCCACCGCGCCCACTTCCCGGGGGCAAGCATTTATCACCTTGGAGGATATCGAACGCCTCTGGGAATCGTACCTCTTGACCATGAACTGGTGGCGGATTTTCGAAAGCATTCCTCTCTTGTCACCTACGTTCCCCACGCCGACGACCAGGAACATTCGCTCGAAATCCAGCTGCCGTTTCTCCAGGTTGTTCTCGGGGAATTCAAACTGACTCCCATCGTCATGGGAGACCAGTCCGTCGAATCCTGCCGTCAACTGGCACAGCTCATAGAAAACGTCTGCAGAGGCCGGAAGGTGCTGCTCGTCGCCAGCACCGATCTCTCCCACTATCATACCTACAACAGGGCAAAGGAGCTCGACCAGGTCGTTCTGGACAGGGTCGCCGCCCTGGATTCCGAAGGGCTCTTGAAGGATCTGTGCGAAAGAAGGTGCGAAGCTTGCGGAGGCGGGCCACTGGCCACCATTATGACCGCATCGCGGTCGCTGGGCGCTGACGAGGGCCGGGTCCTCCAATACGCCAACTCGGGGGATGTAACGGGCGACAGGAGTGGAGTGGTCGGGTATATGGCGGCGGCTTTTTACAGCAACCCCGCGAAGTGAGAGAGGGGTTATCCATGGCTGACAAGAAAGTGGGGGTCGACCTCGGGTTATCTGCACAGGAAAGGCAGGTCCTGCGTGACATAGCGTACCAGGCTATCGAGAACCGTTGCCGTGGATTGCCCGTCCCATCCAGTCCCGGTGTTTCGGGGAAACTCGAAGAACCCCGGGGAGCCTTCGTCTGCCTGCACACAGGCAAAGACCTGAGGGGGTGTATCGGGATGATCGAAGCCCGGAAACCACTCTGGGAAACCGTCAGGGATATGGCTGTCGAGGCCGCGTTTGGAGACCCGAGGTTCTGTGCGCTTTCACTCGAAGAACTGGATCAGGTCCATATCGAAATTTCGGTACTCACGCCTCTTCGTCGCATCAACGATCCATCTGAAATCGAAATCGGCAAACACGGCCTGGTCATTCGAAAGGGATATCGTTCGGGTCTTCTGCTTCCCCAGGTTGCCGTCGAGCACGGTTGGAACAGGCGTCAATTCCTGGAATGGACCTGCAGAAAAGCCGGGCTGCCCCCAAATGCCTGGAAAGAAGGCGGAGTCGAAATCTCCGTTTTCTCCGCGGACGTCTTCTGAGAAGTGCCTTGCACCCGATGACCGAGGGAGAGGGTGGCGTGGGAAAGATTCTGGAATTTGAGGAGCAAAGAAGGCGGCTGGCGGCAAAGAGGGCTTTTCAGAGCTGGACTCGGCGCTTTTCCGAGTTCTACGATGGGGACACTACTCTAAGAGATCTCAGCGATGCGACCATCATGAACCTGATCAGGGGCGGGAAGGATTCTTCCATGCCTCTTTATGATTTCACCATGGGAGTCATGGGGCTGGGTGTCGGACAGCGCTTTCATTTTCTGGAAAGCTCCGTCAAGATAGCCGTTATGGACATTGCCCTGTTCCTCCTCGATCAGATCCGTTTCGAGGCGATGCACCGTCTCGGGTGGGTGGAGGATTTCCATACCTTTCACGTCCCCATGGTGGACCTGGTAAGCAGCTTCACCGAACGCTATTCCCAGGTAAGGCACCACTCCCCGCCACTGTCCGGAAGCCACCCGCGCTATACCGAATACCTGCAGACCTTTGAAGCAGACCGCGGCGCCTTTGTCCGGAAGCTCATTCCCGAGGCTATCCAGGTCTTCGAGAAAGAACGCGGAGGTCCGGGAGACTCCTAGCCGGGGCACCTGCGACGCCCCGCTCCGCCTTCCATCCTGTCTCCGGAATCGGAGCCGCCTCCCGCAAGCGGCAGCGTGAAGATTCCTGCCCGAGTCCTTAATATACATGTATAGCGTATGAGCACGATCACAGCGAGACGGAAAGGGGACGAATGCCCAAGGAACGATTCCACATGCTGCTGGCGGAGGAAGCCGCGGCTTTTCAAACTACTCGCGGCATTTCCCGGACACCCGTTGAAAATCACAAGGATGCCTACCTCCTGGGTGCCGTTTCACCCGATATCTTCTTTTACAGACTGCCAACGTTTTCTCTTTCGCGTTACGGAGGGTCGATCCACCGGCTTCAGGGTGAAGCATGCCTGCCTGCTTTCAAGCTGTGGTTGAAGCAGGATATTCCTGAAGATCTCCTCGCATGGTGCCTGGGTGCTGCGAGCCATTTCCTCGCCGACGGCCTTTTCCACCCCGTCATCCAGGCCTTGTGCGATCCTCCTTCGGATTTCCATTCATACGCGGGGCTCACTCCAGGCCAGTGCCATCACTGGATCGAAAGTGAACTCGAAGCTTACTGGCTGCAAAAGAAGGGCCCCCCTCACCGCTACCTTCCCCTGCTCCGAAGAATCCAGACCGATGTGCAATTCACTGGGAAATACATTCATCACTATCGCCATTTCCTTGCCGGCAACGGCTTCGAGCCTGTTCCCGGCAGGTCGGCAATGCGTTCATGCATGAACTGGCAGGCTTTCCTGCTCGGGCAGTTTTCACACCCCTTGTGGCTCAGTTTGAAACCCCTGCTGCTCCGCATGAGGATCTCCCGTTCCCTCGGGGTCCTGTTGGTACCATCCGAACCCGTACTGAGGCATTCACTGGAGTCCTACAGGAAGACACACGCCGAGATCCCGGACCTGTGCGGCCCTGATTTCTTTCGTGACGCGGTCATTTTTCTTGCCGATCGCCTGATCGAGCTTCAAGAACACTCCTGACGATTCCATCGGCATCGATGCCTTCGATGCGGTAGAGAACGTCCGGCTGCCCCGACAGTCCGTAGCGTTTGACTCCCAGTCTCACCAGCCTGCAGGGAACTCCCGCGTCTGCCAGCACTCGAGCGGCAATCGCTCCAAGACCCGTATCCACGTGATGGTCTTCAACGGTGACTATCAGCCCGGTTTCGGCGGCGGACAGAATGGCCTGCGTGTCCAGTGGCCTGATGGACGCGAAGTTCAGGACGGAGAACTGGAGACCGTGCTTTGCAGCAAGCTCGTCGTGAGCCCTGAGGACATGGGGAAGCACCTGTCCGAAGGTAAGGAGGGCTCCCTGATCCCCCCTTCTCAACCGGTCCGCGACTCCCGGTCGAAACCGATAATCGCCCCCAAACGCCGGCTCCCCCGCCTCATTCAAGATCACTCTTAACTTGGACCTTCCCATTCCCACAAAAAAGTTTCCGGGGTGAGTCGCCACGTGCCGGATGATCCTGTCCGTCTGGTTGGGATCCGCGGGCATGAAGATGGAGAAACCAAAAAGATTCTGCATCAGGCCGAGATAGTCGATGCACTGATGAGTCTGGCCGTCCTCTCCGACATCGAGGCCCACGTGAGTGCAGACCAGTTTGAGCTGAGTCTGGTTGATATCGTTCAGCCGATGCTGGTTGTAGGTTTCGCAGACGCCGAAGACTCCGAATGTACTGAAAAACGCTACATAGCCTTCCTTGCTCGCCGCCCCGGCCAGACTTGCTGCATGGTGTTCCTGGATTCCCGATTCAAAAAAGGCTCTTTCGGAAAGCCTGTGGAAACCGTCCATCTTCACAGACCCTTCAAGGTCGCAGCTGAACCCCAGTACCTTGGGTACCTCACCTTCATTATTCAGACGGGCCAGGTCTTCCAGAACAGCGCCGTATGCGGAACGGTTGTCTGTGACGGTATCCCTGGAATAGGTGCGCGGTGTACCTGCTTCAATATGAGGATAAGTCTGGACGGGACAGAAGTGCTCACGGAAGACCCTGAACGATTTGCGCTTTTCCTTCAGGTACGGAATGGGATTATCGAGTCCGAGTTCCTTAAGGGCGGCATCGGCTTCATCATCCTTGAGTGTCGATCCGTGGTACCTGGCTTTGCCTTCCATGAACGAAACGCCTTTGCCCATTACCGTGTCAGCCACTAAAACCGACGGATTGCGGGGTTCGTCCACATCACCCGACCAGACCTTCTTCAAGGCTTGATAGATCCGATCGAAATCATGGCCGTCTTCCACGTGGACCACATTCCACTGGGACGCGATATACTCCGCCCTGATCGCCTGCGGCATGACAACCCTCGTGTTTCCTCCGATCTGGAGCCCGTTTCTGTCCACGACGCAGAGAAGGTTGTCAAGTTCATACTTCACGGCAAACCGGCGGGCTTCAGCCACTTGCCCTTTCTGCTGTTCGCCGTCTCCCATGAGCACAGCGACTCGGGCCGGGCTCTTCCTGAGCTTGAGCCCCAGGGCCATGCCGGCTCCGGTGGAGAGTCCCTGTCCCAGGTTTCCCGTGTTCCATTCGACTCCAGGCACACAGCTCTCCACATGCCCGGCAAACGATGACCCCGCCATCCTGAATTCGACACACATGTCCTCTTCGAGAACATATCCGAATTCACACAGGGCACTGTAGACACACGGACTGATGTGCCCCATGCTGACAAGCAGGCGGTCCCGGTCAGGCCAGCACGGCTCCTCCGGTCGATGCCTCAGGACGCTGTAGAGCATGAGAACGAGATGGAGTGAGGACATCGACCCTCCCGGATGACCGCTGCCCGCCAGAGTCGTACTCACGATAATGCGCCGCATGCATCGAAGCCACATTTGATGCAGCACTTCGCGCTGCTCGTCCCTCAAAGACGCCTGGTCTAATGAAATGCTGAACATGGCCGAAACAATCCCCCTGTCAATGAACGGTTTCCGGTTCCTTTGCAGTTTCCGTCTTCTTCAGCTTCGACAGTATCGAGTCCGCGAACTCGTTCACTGCCTCCTTGAACGCGGAATCACCCTCGTCTTCCAGAACAGGACGCCCCCTGTCTCCACCTTCCACCACCTTCGGGTCGAAAGGAATCGAACCGAGAAAAGGGATCTTCATCTTTTCAGACGTCCTGCGGCCTCCTCCCGCGCTGAAAATGGGGATAAACTCTCCGCAGTGCGGGCAGGATAACCCGGCCATGTTTTCGACCAGGCCGATGATTTCAAGATCGACCTTTCGGCAGAAGTTGATGGACTTCCGGACATCCGAAAGGGCCACCTCCTGGGGAGTCGTAACAATGACAGCCTTCGCCTCGGGAATCAGCCTGGCAATGCTCAGAGGCTCGTCTCCCGTACCCGGCGGCGAATCCACCACAAGAAAATCGAGGTCTCCCCAATTGCAGTCGCGCAGAAACTGCTGGATAACTCCATGCTTCAAAGGACCGCGCCAGATGATTGCTGAATCCGCCTCATCCAGCATGGATTCGATGGAAACCACCTTCAGGTTGGGATTGTATTCGTGCGGCATGATCTCGTTTTGCTTCGATATGTTCAGGATCCCATGCAGACCGAACATCTTCGGTATGCTGGGCCCGTGAAGATCGATGTCCATGAGCCCCACCCTGTATCCCCTCTGGGAAAGAGCCAGCGAAAGGTAGGTGGCCACACTGCTCTTGCCCACACCTCCCTTTCCGCTCATGACGATGAGCTTATGAGTAATCCGCATGAGCTTGCAGCGGATCAATTCCTCTTTCGACTTCTTGTCGCTGGAAGCGCAACTCGCACATGACTTCTGATCACATTTCATGAATTATGCTCCTTGTACAATCGAACAATGGCCTTTAATGGCCTTTCATTTCAGAATCCGGCTACCTTAAAGACTATCTTAACTCTTGTCAACTCGGAGGAAATCCGCATGATCGAAAAAACCATCATTCAAACCCGTGTCGATTTCCACGGAAAAAGCTCCCGTTCCGCATCGACCCAGACATTCACAAGGCACGTTTCATCCAAGGTTGGGCCATTCCGCCCCGAAAAGTCGACTCTTCGTCAATACTGCATTGTATTGGGTCTTCATAAAACGCTTACCCGGTAACTTGTCGCACAGAGGTGGAATACAGCCGCAACAATGTCAGTCTCACAGCAATCTCAGTCGTCATCCCAACGTCATTCGCACCACATCGTCACTGCCTCCACATCGTGCAGGGCGAAACAGTCTCAATAAATGGAAAAGACCCTGGAACAACATAAGATGGATGGAGCAAGGCAATCCCGGGTGGACAGATCTTTATGGCGGGATCCGCTCTTGGACTGGATTCCCGCCTCCGCGGGAATGCCCCCGTGATTTTGCGGGAATGACGATGGGAGGCTCGCAGGAATGACGTTGGAATGGAGAATGACCTTGTGGTGCCCAATGACCTCGTAATCCCCAATGACCTCGTGAGGCCATCGATCCTTTGCGTGAAGAACACCGCAGGTGTGAATGGCACCGGAGGTGTTCGCTTGTCGGATGAACCATTATTTTCCATAAACACCCAGCGATGAAGCGGGAGAAGACGGATTATCGATTTCCCCGCACGGCCGTGCTGTAAGTGCCTGGAATCACCGTTATCGAAGGCAGCAGATTATTTCAGCCATCTCTTGATCGTTGCAAGAATGTAAGGTGATTATTAAAAAATAAAGGAAATCTTAGTCGAGACATCTGAGGTGTACCCCGTTGTCAAGACAGAAATCGGTCTTGTTTAAGGTGGATTGCTTCCCTGGCCGACCTCTGTTGTTGGTTTGCGCTCTGTCTGCTGAGCTCTCCTGTGTGCTATCTTGCCTCTGCCC
>JABUEY010000104.1 GCA_013314815.1 Syntrophobacteraceae bacterium | reverse complement strand
CGACCGGGAACAGGTGCTCGATACGCTCGACCACGTCACGGGTTCGCGGCTTACGTATTCGTATTGCCGTTTCGGAGGAGTGATTCAGGACATCGATTCCGAATTCATCGGGATGGCCAGGGCCTTCGTGAAACGTCTCAGAAGCCGTTGGAAGGACTACCACAACCTGGTGACGCGCAACATCATCTTTGTCAAGCGAACGAAAGGCGTGGGGGTTATCACTCCGGAGCTGGCCAGGCAGTACGGTGTTACGGGCCCGAATCTTCGAGCGTGCGGTATTCCTTTCGACGTGCGCAAGATGGAACCCTACGAGGTGTACGACCGGTTTGATTTCGAGATCCCCGTTGGATCGAGTGGGGATGCATATGACCGCTACATGGTTCGCATCGAGGAGATGGAACAGAGCTGCAGGATCATCGAACAGGCTCTGGACCAGCTGCCGAAGGGGCCGTTCCTGGCGGAGAAGGTCCCGCACCGGATCAAGCCGCCCAAAGGGGAGGTCTATTTCGCTTTCGAGAGTGCCCGCGGTCTGACGGCGTATTACCTGGTGAGCGACGGCAGCCAGTATCCCTACCGCTGTCACATCCGAGTTCCCAGTCTCGGGAATCTGCATGTGATCGAGGACGTATTCCGGAACACACTGGTTGCCGACGCCATATCCATTTTAGGCAGCATAGACCTGGTGATTCCCGAGATAGACCGTTAGGCCGGGCAAGAACCCGAACGAGCCCGCTGGGTCGAATCGAGGCTCGGGGCTTCCGTCATCAGCCGAAAGGGAAAGAATATGGGAAACGAGTTAGGAACGGAATGGGTACGCCTGATCATAGGCCTCTTCGTGGTGTTGGCTTTCTCCCAGCTCAACGCCCTGTTCCTGGTTTGGCTCGAACGGAAAGTGGCGGGCCACATCCAGCTTCGTCCCGGGCCGATGGAAGTCGGTCCGCACGGCCTGCTGCAGACCATCGCGGACGGACTGAAGCTGGTCGGCAAGGAACTGATCACTCCCAGGGCAGCCGACAGAAGACTGTTCGTTATGGCTCCGGTGCTCGTTTTCATGCCGGTCCTCGTCGGGTTTCTCGTCATTCCGTTCAGCCCCGAACTGATCCTTCGCGACATGAATGTCGGCATCCTCCTGATTTTCGCCTTTTCCACCTTCACCGTTCTCGCCATCCTCGCCGGCGGATGGGCATCCAACAACAAGTACGCGCTGTTGGGCGCGATCCGGTCCGTCGGGCAAAGTGTTGCCTACGAGATCCCTCTGCTCCTGGCCGTTCTCAGCGTGGTGCTCATGACCAACTCCATGCGCTTTTCCGAGATCGTTGAGGCTCAGAGCAAAGTCTGGTTCATTTTTCTGCAGCCTGTCGCCGGGCTGATTTTTCTGATCTGCGCCACCGCCGAAACAAACCGGGCTCCTTTCGATATTCCCGAGGCCGAATCAGAACTGGTGGCGGGTTTTCACACGGAATACACCGGCATGCGCTTCGGGCTTTTCTTTCTTGCAGAATACACGAACATGTTCATTGTGAGTGCCGTGGCCACGAGTCTCTTTTTCGGAGGCTGGCACGGTCCGCTCTGGATCGACTTCAAGATTCCGGGCATATTCTGGTTCCTGCTCAAGACGTACATACTCATTTTTGTGATCATGTGGGTGCGCTGGACGTTTCCGAGAATCCGCTTCGACCAGCTCATGAATTTTTCATGGAAGGTGATGATTCCCTTGAGTCTGGCGAATCTTCTGGTTACCGCGCTGATCGTGAAACTCGTTTAAAGACACGGGGTAGGGGAGCGTATGAGCTATTTCAGGGAGATTATAGACGGAGGCTGGAGCCTAGTCGAAGGGATGCGAGTGACAGTCCGGCGACTGTTTCAGCCGCTCGTGACGGTGCAGTACCCGCGCAAACACATCAGGATGTCCTCTGCGTATCGAGGGCACATCGAACTGAAGGTTTTCAAGGAAACCGGAACGCACAACTGCATCGCCTGCGGCACCTGCGAACGCATGTGCCCCTCGGGAGTCATCAAGGTGCAGGGGGTGAAGGAACAGGCCAAGAGCCCGAAAGTGGCCACTCATTATGTCATCGATTTTACTCGCTGCAGCCTGTGTGGACTCTGCGTCGAAACCTGCCCCACGCAGACCCTCGAGTACTCGAAGGAATACGACCTGGTCGGCGAAACCAGGTGGGATGGAGTGATCGATCTGATGGCCCGGTTGGAAACCCGCAGGGCAAAGACCGTTTAGCCGGTTTGGAGAAAGGTGGTCCGTCATGAACATTGTGACATTAACCGAAACATCAGCGCAGATGGCTTTCTGGTTCCTCGTGGGATTGACCCTGACCGGGGCGGCCATCGCGGTGTTCCCGCGGAACATTCTCTACAACGTTCTCGGGCTGGTGCTCGCTCTGGCAGGCGTCGGCGGGCTCTATCTCTCACTGGGGAGCCTCTTCGTCGCTTTCATGCAGCTGCTGATCTACGTGGGCGCCATCTGCATCGCCATTGTTTTTGCCATCATGCTTTCGCGGCCTCTGCACCTGGAGGTCCCCAGGCGCGAGGTGCCCAAGGTCGCCATGGCCGTCGTGGCAAGTGTGGTGTTCTTTGTGGCGACGGTGGGAGTCGTGCTCAGGACCAACTGGGTGCCTGCGGCGGAGCGGAGCTCGGATTGGTCGGTCGAGACCATCGGCTACCTGCTCATCACCCGCTATGCACTTGTCTTTGAAGTCATTTCTCTTGTTCTGCTTGTGGCCATCATCGGTGCGATATTAACGGCAGGATTCAGTCGGAGGTTAAGCTCGTGAACGAATTGAGCACATACCTGATCGTTGCGGCCATTCTTTTCTCCATGGGTCTGCTTGGGCTCCTCCAGCGCAGAAACCTTATCGGCATGCTGATCTCCATCGAACTCATGCTCAACGGGGCAAGCCTCAACTTCATGGCCTTCAACCGCTTTCTTGCTCCCGAACCGGCCGTCGGGCAGATCGTTACGCTGTTCATCATGGGTCTTGCGGCTGCCGAGGCGGCCATCGGCCTGAGCATCATTCTTGCCCTGTTTCGAAGGATGCATTCGATAAACGTCGAGCGTGCACAGCAATTGAGAGGATAGGTACACATGGCTTCCATCTTCCTTCAAGATCCGATCCTGCCGGCAGTGGCCCTCGGTACGGGTCTGCCTTTTCTGGCCATGGCGCTCATCCTGATCTTCACGCGCCATAATCCCCGGCTATCGAGCCGGATATCCATCGGCGCCATCAGCGTGGCCGTTGTCAGCGCCGTCTATCTCCTGGTCAAGCTTCATGCGGCCACCGCTCCGATCCAGTACCAGACGGCATGGCTTCTGTCGGATACCTTGACGGTTCCGTTCGGATACCTGCTCGATCCTTTGAGTCTGACCATGCTGATGATCGTGGCCTGCATCAGTTTCCTCGTTCAGATCTATTCACTCGGGTACATGGCAGGCGATCCGGGGTTCAGCAGGTACTACGCCTTCCAGTCCCTTTTCGCGTGGGCCATGATGAACATGGTGATTGCGCCGAGTATGCTTCAGCTTTTCATTTTCTGGGAGTTGGTGGGCCTTGCATCGTACCTGCTCATCGGCTTCTACTACGAGAAATGGAGTGCGTCCCAGGCGGGTAAGAAGGCGTTCGTCATGACCCGCGTAGGTGACGTCGGCTTCTTCCTGGGCATCATCCTGCTCACCCTCGGCTTCGGCAACCTGGGAATCATCGACATCAACGAGGCGGCGCGATCCGGTTCCATGTCGTCGCTGCTCATCACCGTTTCAGGGCTGCTCATCTTCTGCGGAGTCATCGGCAAGAGCGCCCAGTTCCCGCTGCTCACCTGGTTGCCCGACGCCATGGAAGGCCCGACCCCCGTCAGCGCCCTCCTCCATTCAGCCACCATGGTTGCCGCCGGCGTCTACATGTTCAGCCGCATTTTCCCCTTCTTTGCGGCGTCTCCGGATGCCATGGCCTTCGCTCTTTTCATCGGTACCGTCACCATGCTCCTGGCTTCCACCATGGCCATGGTGACCTATGACCTGAAGCAGGTCTGGGCCTACTCCACCGTAAGTCAGCTTGGCTTCATGGTCATGGCCCTGGCGGCGGGCGGTTACTTCGCCGGGGTTTTCCACCTCACCACCCATGCCGGGTTCAAGGCCCTCCTCTTTCTGTGTTCGGGGATCTTCATCCATCATTACCATACCAACGACATGCGCGTGATCGGCAAGAGCGGAGGCCGGCGCCTTGTTATCCCCATTGCATGCATGACGGTAGGGGCGCTGGCACTTTCGGGGCTTTTCCCGTTCTCGGGCTTCTTCAGCAAGGAAGCGATTCTTGGGGTCCTCGCCGGTCATCCCAACAAGATCTGGCTCGCCGCCGGACTCCTCGGTGCGCTCATGACCGCCTACTACAGCTTCCGACTCATCTTCTTCATTCTTTTTCCCGCGGGAGGCATCGAAGAAAAGGCCGGACACGCACATCACGAGGACATCCACGGCCATGAAGCCCACGAAGGCGACCACGGCTTTACGTTCTGGTTGATGGTGATTCCCGTGATGATTCTTGCAGGAATTACCCTGGTGCTCGGTTTCTTTCAGAGTTCCTTCGAGCACTTCCTGGTGGGAGCGGGTGTGGATGCTCATGCCGGAGAGGGCGGACACGGCGCCGGCCATTATGTACTGCTGGTTGCCGCTGTCAGTATGGCGCTGCTGGGTATCCTGGGCGCATGGATCGAGTTCGGCCGCAAGGGGGCGGCGCAGCAGGGTTTCCTCAGCAAATTCCCACGAGTCTGGGAACTTTTTGCCAGGCGGTGGTTCATGGACGACTTTTTCAGAAGATCCCTCGACCGCTTCGTGTACGGTGGCCTGACCAGTATCTTCACCCGGAACGACCGTCGGGTGATCGACGGAGGCATCGACGGCCTGTGTTTTTTCACCATAGCCGGCGGACGATTGTTCAGCTTTCTGCAGTCCGGCATGCTTCAATATAATCTCCTCGTCATGATCGGAGCGGTGGGCGTTATCATTCTGTACTTCCTGATCTGACCGGG
The DNA here is from genome assembly GCA_013314815.1 of Syntrophobacteraceae bacterium. Taxonomy (GTDB): domain Bacteria; phylum Desulfobacterota; class Syntrophobacteria; order Syntrophobacterales; family Syntrophobacteraceae; genus JABUEY01. The sequence continues at coordinate 9,185 of JABUEY010000104.1, read as the reverse complement.
GTTGTCGGCTGAGGTGCAATGCACTGCTTGAAATGAAACCACTTTCCAGAAAGCGGACGGACTAGATGATGACTTCAATGGAAATGGCTCAGTTTCCCATCCTGACTGCAATCTTGATGTCGACCATTGTCGGCATGCTGGTCATTCTGTTCATACCGGGTGATCGCACAAAACTGATCAAACAGGTGAGCCTGTCCTTCGCCGGGCTGGGACTCATACTCTGCCTGTGGCTCTATTATGCCTATGACGTGCAGAAAGGTGGGCTGCAGTTCGTCGAACGGTACCTGTGGGTCGAGAGTCTCGGTATCTACTATTTCAATGCCGTCGACGGCATCAACCTCCCGATGCTCCTGCTCACCTCCATCGTGCTCTTCACGGGCGTTTGGACCATGTGGGATCTCGAACTGCGCGTGAAGGAATTCTTCGCCCTCACCTACCTGCTCGTTGCAGGCGTGTACGGCGTTTTCATGTCCATGGACCTTTTCTGGATCTTCGTCTGGTACGACGTTTCCCTCTTTCCCATGTACCCGCTCATAGCCATATGGGGAGGAACGCGCAAGGAATACGGCGCGATGAAACTCACCCTCTACCTCCTTGCAGGCAGCGCCCTGATCCTGCCGGGCATCCTGTACCTCTGGGCCCAGGGGGGAGGCCAAACCTTCGACCTGTTCGAACTCCAGGCCATGGGATTCAGTCCGCTTGTTCAGAAAGTGGCCTTCATCATGCTCTACCTGGGTTTCGGCATTCTCGCCGCCGCCTGGCCGTTCCACACGTGGTCGCCCGTGGGCCACGTGGCCGCTCCCACCGCGGTGAGCATGATCCATGCCGGCGTGCTCATGAAACTCGGGGCCTACGGCATTCTCCGGCTCGGCATGACCCTCTGCCCCGAGGGCCTCGCCTACTGGGCCGACCTCATGGCTCTTCTTGCCACGATCGGCATCGTGTACGGTGCGTTCGTGGGGCTGGCCCAGACCGATCTGAAATATGTGATCGGGTACTCGAGCGTCTCTCACATGGGGATGGTCGGACTCGGGCTGTCGACCATGACCGTGAACGGAATCAACGGGGCGGTGTTCCAGATGTTCGCCCACGGGGTGATGACGGCTCTCTTCTTTTCCGCCGTAGGGTATATCTACGACCGGACACATACGAAAATGATCCCGGACCTGGGGGGGCTGTCCAAGACCATGCCCGTGGCCTCGTCGTTTTTCATCGTGGCGGCTTTCGCGGGGATCGGCGTTCCCTGCATGGCGAGTTTCTGGGCGGAACTGCTGGTTTTCATTTCGGCTGTGAAAACGTACCCCGTACGCGGCATATTTGCACTCCTGGGGCTGGTCGTCAGTGCCCTGTTCATGCTGCGGGTCGTGCAGAAAACCTTTTATGGAGAAAAAAACGAACGCTGGGCTCACATTCCCGATGTGCCCCTGTTCCTGGCCACGCCTCGGATCATACTGGTCGGTGTCATCATCTTCTTCGGGCTTTTCCCGAAGCTGATGCTGGATGTCATCCAGAGTGCTGTGGTTCCCTTTGTCAGCAGCCTGTAGCGCTCAACGAGAGGAAAAAGCGGCAATGATGAAATGGGTCCTTTTTGTTCCTGAACTGTTCTACGTTTCCATGGCGCTGGTGTTCTTTCTTTTTTCTCTCAGAAAGAAGGTCGAACAGAAGCTCCTGTACAACACCGCGGTGATCCTCGGAGCCGTCGGACTGGTGGTGACGGTGGCTTTTGCCCGACAGCACGGGATGCTCTTCTTCGATGCCTACCGCGTCGACCTGTTCAGCCAGGTCTTCAAGGTCTTCCTTGCCCTGGGGACCTTCTGGGTGATCTTTGCGTGCAGTGAATTGAGAGGCGTCAATCCGAGGCAGCACTCCGAATTCTTCATGCTCATCTCCATCTGCACCCTGGGCATGATGATGCTGGTCAGCAGCGCCGAACTCCTCACGATCTACATATCCATAGAACTCTCCTCCTACGCACTTTACCTCCTGGTCCCCATGAGAAGGATTTCGGGTGATCTGTACGTCGAGACCGGCATCAAGTACTTCATGATCGGGGTCACGGCTTCGGCGTTCATGATCTTCGGGATAAGCTTCATTTTCGGTGTGACCAAGAGCACCTATGTAGCCGATATTGCAAGAGTCCTTCCCACGGTGATCAGCGAACCGGCCGCCATCATCGGCCTCATCCTCGCCCTTTGCGGGTTCTTCTTCAAGCAGGCCCTCTTTCCTTTCCACAGCTGGGCTCCCGATGTCTACCAGGGCGCCGCCAACCAGGTCACGACCTACATCGCCACGGCATCCAAGATGGCCGCTGCCGCCATGGTGATCCGTTTCGTCGGCTTTTCCGGGGGGGAAAGCAGCCTGCTCGTGCAACTCCTGATCACCCTCTCCATCGTGTCCATGACCTTCGGCAACCTGGTGGCCATCATACAGAAAGACCTGAAACGACTGCTGGCATACTCGAGTATCGCCCACGCCGGCTACATGCTCATCGGAATCCTCTGCCTGTCCGAACGGGGTTTTTCGAGTGCCGTCTATTACGCCATGGCGTACCTTGTCATGAATTTCGCCGTTTTCCTCGTGATCATCATGGTTGCCGAAGACGGCCGGAACCTCCAGATCAAGGAACTCGCCGGCCTTCACAAACGGTCGCCCATCCTGGCGCTGACTCTCATGCTCGGTCTTTTCGGGCTTGCCGGCATCCCGCCCACGGTCGGGTTCACCGGAAAATTCCTCGTCTTCGCCGCGGCTCTTGAAAAAGGCTATCTGTTGCTGGTGATCATCGGCATGATCAACGCCACCATATCCCTCTACTATTATCTTATCGTCATCAAGGCCGCGTACCTGCTGGAGCCGGTCAATCCGTATCCGCCCGTGAGGGTCGATGGCCGGGCCCGGGCCATGAGCATGGTGCTCATTGTGGCCATGGTCTACCTGGGGCTCTTCCCGGACAGGTTTGTCGCCCTGACGGAAGCTGCCGCGAGGAGTCTTCCCTGATTCGGCGGAGGGGTTCTTGATGCGCCGGACCGAAACGATGTAGAATATCCTTGAGCGGCATGGTGTGGCCCGTCCGGCGAATGAGCGTCGGTGTAGATCGACTGCAGGAAGGAAGCGAAGGAAGCCATGGGATTCTTGAAAGATCTTATTCTGCATTTGAGGAATGACCCCTGGATACCGCGTCACCCCAAGACCCCGGAAGAGCAAGCAGCGCCGCCCATGCCGGCGGCGGAAGTGAAGGTGTTTCAGCCGTTTTGTGACCCCAAGTCCCCCAGGCCGTGCATTACCGTGTGTTCTCCCAAGGCCGGATGCCAGTGTGACTGCGAAGCACTGTCGGCCAGGCTTCGTGAAGAACTCGCCCGGCAGGGACTGGACATTGCCGTGGGGCGGGCGAAAACCGGCTGCGACGGTACCTGCCGGAACGGCCCCTTTGTCGGCTTTCCCCAGAAAGGAATCTTCTATTTCAAAGTACGGCTCGAAAACGTTTCCGAGATTGTCACGGAAACGATCGTCCGAAACCGCATCCTGTTTCCCTGCCTTTCCTTGAGCCCGGACAGGTCCTACCGGGCGGATATGTACTTCGAGAAGGACACCGGAGCACTTGTGGCCATCGACGAAGGTGTGTGCATGGTCGAGGTCGCCAGGTACTTTGCTGAATTCGAGGGGCTCATTTCCTGCCGGAAATGCACCCCCTGCCTGATCGGGATCGAGAGACTCCAGGAAGCCCTGGACAGAATCATCTCGGGCAGCGGGGATCTGAATGACCTGGATTTCATCCAGTCGCTGTTCGTCACCATGAGGGATGCTCCGAACTGCAAGTTCGCATCCGCGGCCAATCAGCCGGTATTCAGCGCGGTGACCTTCTTTGAAGATGAATTCAGGGCACATATCGAACGCCATCGTTGTCCCGCGGGTGTGTGCAAGGAGATCGAACGGGTTCCCGTGATGGAAAAGCCGGTTCCGAAGGAGAAACCGCCTTCGGCCGGAAAGGAAGAACCCATGCGGACGGAGGAAGAGCCTGTGAAAGCCGCCGAGGATGCCGAGGCGGGAGAACCGGGCATGCCTGTCGGGAGAACCGAGGCTGTCGGAGAGGCGGAGCCGGCTCCGGAGGCCGGAATTGCCGCCGAAGAACCGCCTGCCGGGAAGCCCGCCCTGGAAGAAGAGGCGGCGGAACGTATGGCTGCTTCGAGCCCGCTCGCCGAGTGCGTGATCGTTGAGGACCGCGAGGAAGTGGTTATCCAGGCGTCGGCGATGGGGGTTCCCGTACCTCCCGAGTGCGGTGCAGCCCCGGATGTGCAGAAGACCGCCGAAGAAATCGACACTGAAGAGGCGCCGGACCGATCCGCCGTCGAGTCCTCCGCGGCTCAGTCGCCTGCCGAATCAATGACCGCGGTGCCTCCTCCTTCGATCGAACCGGTCGCAGCTGCATCGGCGCAGGAGGAGAGGGCTTTCGAAGAGGTCTCCCGGGAGGCTGCCGCGGACGCTTCCGCCGAAGCCCTGGAGAAGGTCCCCGCGTCGGAGCCAGGGAAGAAATCCGGGGCGAAAGGCGGCGGAGTCGCCAAACCGAAAGGGGAAAAGAAGAAGAGCTCCGGCAGGAAGAAGAAGAGTTCGGGCACGAAGGGGAAATCAACCAAGAAGAAGTAGCCTGGCGGCTTCTCCTGTCCACGGGTTTTGTGAATGAAGGGGTACGCGTCAAGCCGCCATGAGACGCATGTATCGGACTGCAGGCCGGATCGAAGCTTTCGTGATCCGGCCTGTTCTTTTACAGGGGGAGGTCGTCCCGAGAAAACCCGGGAGGTGCCTGACAGGACTATCGGCGTCAGGCTCGCCATTACGCGTATTTCCTTTTAAATTCGACTATACAAGACGTCATAAATAATTGCGCACCAAGCTTCATGGCGGTATGTTGGTCCCACCATGAGAAAAGCCAAGATCACCGATTCGGAAGAGATGGTGCTCGCCCTTCAGAATGAAATCCGGCGCACGGACGAATCTCGTTACGGCCACCGACTGCACGGAGTTCTTCTTGTGGCTCGGGGCTTGAGCTGCCGAGAGGTTGCAGGACTCCTTGAAGACGCCCCGAGAACGGTAGCTTATTGGGTGCGTCGGTTTGAAGAGGATGGCCTTCAGGGCACACTTGGAGTGCGTCAGAGTCAGCGGCTCTTCAGGCAGCTCGGGTTTCGTTTCAGGAAGCCCAGGCCGAAGATCGCTCATGCTGATCCCGAAGAACAAAGGGAACATAAAAAAACTACATGAGCTCGCTCGTTCTGGAGATGTCGATCTTTGGGCCATAGACGAGGTTTGGTTCCACAGCTGCATGGATCAAGGTGTCGCATGTGGATTCCGGCTGAGATCAAAGATCCTGTGGTTTGGCATCACCCTACCCGCAAGAGCGTCGGCTACTTTGGGGCGGTCAGGCTTCGTGACGGCAAGTTTATTTTTCACCGGGCCGAGAAGTTCAACGCTGAGAGCTTCTTCCTCTTTGTTCGGGATCTGCGCTTGGTCAGCTGCCATTCGGGGAGAAAGGTGGAAGTGATATTGGACAATGCCAGTTACCACCATGCGAAACTCCACAGAAGATGGCGGGAAAAGAGTGCGAGTCGATTTGCCACGAACTACCTTCCGCCCTACAGCCCTGAGCTGAACCCGATTGAATGGGTGTGGAAGCTTGTCCGTCGACTGGCCGCCCATAACCGGCATTTCTCAAGCATCGAGGAGATTACGAGAGCCGTTGAGCATACCTTTGTGCGGTGGCATGTCCAAAGCGACACTATTCAACGCTTGTGCGCAATTAATTAGGACGCTGTGTATAACCGACGAGGAGCCCCACGAGGCTCAGGCCATCTTCAAGCTGGCATGCGAGGTATCGTATGTCGGAGGCGACCGATCACTGTGCCGGGCTGTGAAAGAGCTGCGCTGGCGCACATCTGTCTTCGACCGGTTGCGCAAGGCCATGCGCATTGCCCCACTCGATGGAGCCCATGGCCTCAACGATGAGGGCACCGCCGAGGCTATGACGACCATCCGCCAACGTGTCAGGATCTTTCGCAAAGAGCTCGATACGGATCCGAAGCTGGCTGCGGATTCTCTGTCAGGAGTTTAAGAGGTGATGGGTCGCAAGGGCAGAAAATGGATATGAGTTCGCACTGTTACGATGCTCGTGGGTGTAAGACCCCACCGGCGATCTCGTAGCCGAATGCCGCCAGGATTTGCGCCTGAACGTCGCTTGGCTCCTCAATCAGTCAGCGTTTCATGTTCCTCTCACCTCTCAAGTGATGAATTGTGAGGTGATCTAATACCACAATTAGGCTAAATTACAATAAGTTAAAACGGAACATTCAGAGAAATGCTATATGTACACTCAAGGATTCAGGTTATTTTCTGACTTCATTCCGTTTTCCTTGAAGTTTGAGCCGGAATTCACTAGAAATAGTAATGGGTTCCGCGTCCATGGCGAAAGGTAAAGTAATGTGATGCCCCAGTGGTTCCGCAGCGGTCTGTCCGTTTGGATAAGGACGCTATGAACTTCAACCCTCTTGACTCGTCGTGTTGTCGCCTGCAGCAAGGAATCCCATTTTGACGCGGTCGTCGGTCGTCGACGAGATTCCATTTCCCCCGCTTATACCCCTGGGATGGTGTTTAGGGAGTAGGCCATGGCCACCGCCGAGCAAATCAAAGCCTTGATCAAGAGTTACATTGAGGACGATGATGCCCGCTTCTGTGCTGTCGCCATGCAGGTTGCGGCACACGCCGCGCGCCAGGGGCATGGTCGCCTTGCCGACGAGCTACGCTCCCTTGTTGATGAGGCGAAAACCCGCAGTGGGACAAAGCGCCGAAAGACACCAGTGCCGATCGCAACGCCACGCGGTGAGCTCTCGGAGTTGCTGGTCGCATCTTACCCTCAGATCCGACTGGCAGACATGGTGCTGACTGACCCTCTCCGACAGCGGCTGATCCGCATACTAAAAGAGTATCGTCAGCAGCACAAACTTCGCAGCCATGGTTTGTCTCCACGCCGCAAACTCCTCCTTACCGGACCGCCGGGATCCGGTAAGACAATGACTGCCTCTGCCCTTTCGGGCGAGCTCAAATTGCCGCTTTTCGTCATACAGCTTGATGGTCTGATTACCAAGTTCATGGGTGAGACAGCCGCTAAGCTGCGCTTGATTTTTGACGCCATGGACCAGACAACAGGGGTTTACCTCTTCGATGAGTTCGACGCCATCGGCAGTGAACGTGCCATGGCCAATGACGTAGGGGAAGTACGCCGCATCCTCACTTCCTATCTCCAACTCCTTGACCAGGACACCTCAAACAGCTTGATCGTCGCCGCGACAAACCATGGTGACTTTTTGGATCGAGCCCTCTTCCGCCGGTTTGACGATGTCATCGGATTTAGCCTGCCCACCCAGGATCTTGCCCGTGAGCTCTTCAAGAGTCGCCTATCTCTTTTCAATACTGAGCAAGTCGGCTGGACGCAAGTCCTGGAAGCCGCTGAAGGGCTCAGCCATGCCGACCTTACCCGGGCATGTGAAGATGCTGCAAAAGAGTCCATCCTCTCCGGTACTACCGAGATTCCTTCCGAACGCCTCATAGCTGCTCTCAATGAGAGACGCGCCATAATGCAGTAGACCTCAGGGAAAGCTCATGTCACCCCAAGAGAAGCAGCAGCTTAGACATCTTTTGCTCAGAGGAACGGCGAGAACCGAGAAGTACACGTCCCCCCGACTTGGCAGACAAAGCTTCTCATATCCTTCCCGAATCGCGCCCACGCATGGTGAGAACCTCCTCAAGCAGATCGAAAAGGCCCGGACGACAGCTGAGACAACCGCTGGGAGACGAACAGCGTTTGGCTTCCTCGATCAGAAGGGCATGTATCTAGAGTTTCAGAGTGAGCCGGAATTCGAACTTGCCCTCAACAGCCTCGAATCCGCGCAGCAGGGAATCGAGCTCACAGCGGTCCGCCAACGAGCAGGTGTCATGTTGGCCACCGTCTTCATCCCCGAGGGGAAGCTATCGTACTTCATCAAGAAGCTGGAGGACTATTCCACTGAGAAGACACCAACAGGGAAGGCAAAGAACGAGCGGCTCGCCGCCGGTATCTCCGACATACACATTGCTGTTTTGGAGTCCTTTTGGACCGATGATGAGAGCCTCTTCCCACATTCCGACGATCCATTCTGGTGGGAGGTTTGGCTCCGGGTTGGCTCTGATCGGGAATATGTTTCCGGTGTTTTTCGTAAGTACGGCTCGCGCATGGGTCTCCAAGTCGACTCCTTGGAGATCCGCTTTCCCGACCGAACCGTTGTCCTGGCATATGGCAAGAAATCCCAGATGAGCCAGTCAGCCGAACTCCTTGACTGCATCGCCGAACTGCGAAAGGCTAAGGATCCTCCGAGCTTTTTTGTCAACCTGTCTGCCCTGGAACAAATAGAATGGATCAAGGACTTGCGAGGTCGGCTCGATTTTCCCGGCGACAACGCTCCGGCGGTCTGTATTTTCGATACCGGCGTGAACAATAAACACCCCCTGCTCGAATCCGTGTTGCCGGATGTCTCCCTTTTGACCTGCCATCCGAAATCGCCCCCCACAGATCACCACGGTCACGGGACAGAAATGGCAGGGGTTGCCCTATATGAGGATCTCGCTCAGTTGCTCACATCGAAAGGGCCTGTCAAACTTCACCATCAGATCGAGTCAGTGAAGATCCTTCCATCATCTGGAGCAAACGCCCCCGAACTTTACGGCGCTGTCACCTGTGAGGCGGTGGGCAGAGTCGAGGCCGCTTTTCCCTCGCGCCCCCGGAGCATTTGTATGGCAATAACAGCTCCGGATTTCAGGGATCGTGGTTACCCATCGTCTTGGTCCGCGGAGCTGGATCAAATATGCTCTGGAGCTGAAGACGATCAACGACGGCTTATGTTTGTCTCCGCCGGCAACATCGATCAGGGAGGCTGGTCCGAATACCCCGACGTCAACCATGCCAACGGCATCCATGACCCGGCTCAAGCATGGAATGTGGTAACCGTCGGAGCATTCACAAATAGGATTCATATCAGCGAGAGAGACCGTGTCGTATCGATTTATAACATTCGAGTTGGCGCGACGGCTATCCACCAGATGCCCAAGGGCGAGTTGGTTGATTGCCAAATCCAACCACCGGCAGGCGAGGAGAAGTCTGCAAGATGCTT
>JABUEY010000103.1 GCA_013314815.1 Syntrophobacteraceae bacterium | reverse complement strand
TCTCGTTCGACTTGCATGTGTTAGGCACGCCGCCAGCGTTTATTCTGAGCCAGGATCAAACTCTCCAGTTTATCCTTTACTAGACCCAGCACCTACTCACTATTTAGTTTCCAAAGAACAGAACCGCTACAGCCCGAGAATCATAATGCTAATTCATCGCCCGATTCTCGTCAAGACTCCCCGCCGGCGATCTTTTCAGTGCCGGCTTTTCTTACGACGAGCTTTGTAATATAGCAATGTCGCTTTGTCTTGTCAATGCTTTTTTTTGCAGAGGCCCGAAACTTTCTGAACCCCGTTCCCCGGCGGTCGGCTCAATCGGTTCCCCGGCAGAAGTGTGGCTTTATATCAGGCACCGCTCCCCCTGTCAACACAAATGGGCTGCGTCAAAATCGAATTCGGTGCACTTTTTTTTTGCCTGCCTTGAGGAGAATCCCTTCCTCCGTCAGATGTCCCAGTCCAACAGGCATATCGAAGTCCGTGACGCGTTCACTGTTGACATATGCGCCTCCCTGCTGGATCAGGCGCCTCGCCGCACTCCTCGAATCACAAAGCCCCGTCTCCACGAACAATTCAAACGCGGGCACCCCTGACTCCAGCCTGCCTCTCTCCACAAATGTCGTCGGAATCCCGTCTCCCGCGTCCCCCGGTTTCCTGGGGATCGAACTCGAAGGCAAAAGGCCGGGAGAAAGGTCTCTACGCCCGAAAATACGGATTGCGGCATCGTGGGCAGCCAGGGCATTCTCCTCGCCGTGAGTCAGAGCAGTGGCTTCGTAGGCGAGTATGGTTTTGCAGGCATTCAGTTCTTGCCCCTGCATCCCCTCCACCGCCTCAATCTCCTCCAGAGGAAGGAATGTGTACAGCTTGAGAAACCTCACCACATCCCGGTCGTCGGTGTTCACCCAGTACTGGTAAAATTCGTACGGACTCGTCTTGTCCGAACTCAACCATATCGCTCCAGCAGCCGTCTTGCCCATCTTGGCACCCGACGCAGTGGTTATGAGCGGAAACGTAATGGCGTTGGCGCTCTTGCCGGTCTTACGGCGGATCAGTTCGATGCCGGCGACGATATTCCCCCACTGGTCGTTGCCTCCCATCTGGAGCATGCAGCCGAACCTGTTGGACAGGTAGTAATAGTCATACGCCTGGAGCAGCATGTAATTGAATTCGATAAAATTCAGGCCGGTTTCGAGCCTCAGTTTGTAGCTTTCGGCGGCCAGCATGCGATTCACACTGAAATGGCGACCGATGTCCCTCAGGAATTCGATATAGCGAAGATCCAGCAGCCAGTCGGCATTGTTGACCATTACCGCCTTGCCTTCTCCGAAATCCAGGTACCGGGACAGTTGCTTCTTCAGTGCGGCAACATTCTTTTCCACTTCCTCAAGGGTAAGAATCTGGCGCATCTCCGTCTTTCCACTCGGGTCTCCCACCATACCCGTGCCTCCCCCCACGAGGACGATGGGGCGGTGGCCGTGCCGCTGCATCTGAGCCAGAGCCATGATAGGCACCAGGCTGCCTATATGAAGGCTGTCAGCCGTGGGATCGAAGCCGATATAGCATGTCACAGAGCGACTCAGGTATTCCTTCAACTCCACTTCATCCGTCGCCTGGGCGACGAAACCTCTTTCCTTCAACACATCGAAGACGTTCTTCACTTCCTGCACCCGATCCTTTCACCCTGTTGCCGCAAGCGCGTCCGTGCCGTACCCGGGCGCCGCATGTTTCCGCCTACCTTGCAAATTCCACCGCCCTGGTTTCACGAATAACCGTCACCTTGATCTGCCCGGGATACGTCAGTTCACCTTCGATCTTCTTGGCGATGTCCCGGCTCAACAGCACGACATCGGCATCACTGACCGTATCGCTTTCAACGATGATTCGAAGCTCCCTGCCCGCCTGAATGGCGTATGCCTTACTGACTCCCTGGAATGTCCCGGCAATCTTCTCCAGGTCCTCGAGTCGCTTGACGTAGGTTTCGAGGAGTTCCTTTCTGGCTCCGGGCCTTGCCCCCGACAAGGCATCGGCAGCCTGAACGAGGACAGCAAGGATATCCTCCGCCGGTATATCTTCATGGTGGGCAGCGATGGCATGCACAATCGGCGGAGCCTCCCCGTATCGCCTTGCCAGGTCGGCACCGATCGTTGCATGAGGCCCCTCCATCTCATGGTCAATGGCCTTTCCAATGTCGTGAAGCAGACCGGCACGCCGAGCATGCTTTTCGTTCAGTCCGAGTTCCGCGGCCATGATCCCGCACAAGAAGGCGACTTCCCTCGAATGCTGCAGCACATTCTGGGCATAGCTCGTCCGGTACTTCAGCTTGCCGAGGAAACGGATCAAGTCCGGGTGAATATTATGCACCCCGACATCAAAGGCTGCCTGTTCCCCCGATTCGCGGATCGTATTCTCGATCTCGGCATTGACCTTCTCCACGATTTCCTCGATACGCGCCGGGTGAATCCTGCCGTCGGATATCAGGCGTTCGAGGCTCACCCGCGCCACTTCCCGACGCACGGGGTTGAACCCTGACAGGATAACAGCCTCCGGCGTATCATCAATGATCAGGTCCACTCCCGTCGAAGCTTCGATAGCCCTGATGTTTCGACCCTCACGCCCGATGATCCGGCCCTTCATTTCCTCGTTCGGCAGGTTCACCACAGAAACCGTCTTTTCCGCTACGTAATCCCCGGAGTACCTCTGGATAGCCAGAGCGATAATGTTCTTGGCCTTTCGATCCGCCGATTCCCTGGCTTCCGTTTCGATTTTTTTCACCAGCAAAGCGGCTTCATGGCGCGCCTCGTTTTCAATGGACTGGATGAGCATTTCCCTGGCTTCCTGCGCCGAAATTCCCGACAGGCTCTCCAGCTTTCTTCTCTGTTCATCGAGGACGGCCTGGAGTTCCCTTTCCTTTTCCTCGATCTCCTTTTCCTGCTGCTGGATTGTCTTTTCACGTTTGGAAATCAGGGATTCGCGCTTATCGAGGGCCTCGGATTTCTTATCGAGGTTCTCTTCCTTCTGCAGGATCCGCTTTTCAAGATTCTGAAATTCTTTCCGGTGTTCCTTCGTCTCCCTTTCAAACTCCGCCTTCATCTGGAACAGGCTGTCCTTTGCCTGAAGGATAGCCTCCTTCTTGATCGTTTCAGCTTCCTTGCGTGCATCGCTGACAATGTTCTTTGCCTGCTCCTGAAGGTGCCGGCTCCTCTTTTCCAGCCAGTACTGCCGGAAGAGCAGCCCCAGCCCGACCCCTCCCAACAATCCAACCAGCAGAAGTATCATTCCGGAAATATAGCCCATAAGGATGTATTCCTTTCAAACCGCGACAGACCGACCCGTCTGTGCGATCAATATAAAATGAGGATACTCAGCAGGAAGCCGACCCACAACCGGCAGGACCCTGGCCGCCCTCACCGAGGCAGCGTTACGGTCCGAACCTTTTATCGTCGATTCCAGGAAGAAACCGGCAGGAAAAGCTCAAAAGGAAGGAAACTCCTCCCGACCTCGTCCGGCCGGTCAGAGACCGGAGGGACGAATCCATCGGAAGACAATAATCTGCACAGCATTGCGGAGAGAGAAGTTTCAGCAAAAAGGGCACTGCCCCCGCATAGTGCCGTGTCGGCAGGTGGTCTTAGAACCGATGTTCTTAAGGTGGGTACCCCGTTACTCCTTTAGGCTCTCAGTTGCCTGATGTGCACACCGGAACAAGAGGGGGTTCCCTTTTTGTCGATGTTGGCTCAGGGACATTCTACCAATCACGAGCACAGCAGGGGCTATCTCCACCGACTTCAAAAAGCTGGCCTGTAAACAGCCCATCTTTTCTGAGAAGATATCAGCTCAGCAACGGCCCCGCGGAGAAGGCCCCGGCTCCATTTCCCCCAGCCAGGTCACTCACGGCAACAGAGCCGCCGAAGTCCACATTCGTTCGCAACGCGCCCATACGATACCCAACATACACTGCCCCAAGGCATTTATTAAGGCTCTTCCTCAAGCCTTCGAGCAATAAACCCAGCTCCCCTGTTGTCTCTCTCCGTGGTTCATTGCCCGTTGTCGAAACAGTAAATGAAGCGAGCTTTCCCAGCAGTCTTTTCGATGAAGCGATTCGGGCTTCCTGACTCGCAATCAAGCGCCGCGCACACCATCGGGATGCGAGGCAATTCCAACAGCTCTCTATTTCGAGTCGGCGGCCATAACACGCCAAAAACCGAAATTCGTCAGTATTTTAGTCAAAAGGCCACCATAATTCAAGCCGAATCTCGATGACCCTCCCGCGTGCCACCCTATTCCACGGTAACACTCTTCGCCAGATTTCTGGGCTGATCCACGTCGGTACCTCTCAGCACCGCAACATGATAGGCCAGAAGCTGCAGCGGGAGACTGAACAGCACGGGTTTGAGCCAGCTGGAAGTCGGCGGCAGGATGAACTGGTCTTCCAGCGCACCCGCCTTATCGTCCCGAGCTTCCTCCACCAGGGCGATCACTTGCCCACCCCTCGCCTTCACCTCCTGCACGTTGCTCAGCATCTTCTCGTACAACGGTCCTCGATCCATGAGCACCACAACGGGCATGTTTTCATCGATAAGAGCGATGGGGCCGTGCTTCATCTCCCCCGCAGCGTAGCCCTCGGCATGAATATAAGAAATTTCCTTGAGTTTCAGAGCCCCCTCGAGGGCGATGGGATAGAGCACACCTCTTCCCAGGTAGAGAAAATCGCGTGCGTGCATGTACCGCCTGGCCAGGGACGATATTTCCTCGCTTCTCGATAACACATCTTCCATTTTCCCAGGCAGTTCGATCAGTTCCTGTACATAAGCGGGCAGATCCTCCCTGGATATGCGATTCACCGCTCTGCCGACATAAAGTCCAAAGAGATACAACGCCACCAGTTGAGCGGTAAATGCCTTGGTCGAAGCAACCCCGATCTCGGGGCCGGCATGGGTGTAGATCACTCCCCCCGCCATGCGGGCCAGGCTGCTTCCCACAACGTTCACGACAGCCCTGCAGACGGCCCCACGCTCCATGCCCTCCTGCAGTGCAGCTTTGGTGTCCGCCGTCTCTCCCGACTGACTGACCACCATGAGCAGAGTGTCGGCGTCGAGGATTGGTTCGCGATATCGGAACTCGGAACCCAGGTCGACCTCGACGGGAATCCTGCACACCTTCTCAATGAAGTATTTGCCCACCAGGCAGGCATGGTAGGATGTTCCGCACGCCACCAGGTAAATCCGCCTGATTCTTCCGATCTCGGAGTCGGAAAGCTGAAGCTGAGGCAGCCTGATATCCATGCGGTTGAGATCCACGGCGCCGCGGAATGTGTTGATAACCGCCTGGGGCTGCTCGTATATCTCCTTGAGCATGAAATGTTTGTACCCTGCCTTTTCCGCCATCACCGGGTTCCAGTCGATGATCTGAGGGACTCTTTCCTTCTTTTCTCCCTCAAGAGTCTCGATGACATAGCCGTCCTTGCGGACGGTCACGATGTCCCCGTCTTCCAGGTACACGATTCGGTTGGTGTAAGAAAGGATTGCCGGCACATCGGACGCCACATAGCACGCCCCCTCTCCAAGGCCGAGAATGAGAGGGCTTTCCTTTCTCGCGGCAATGAGTTCCCCTGGAGTCTCCTGGCACAGGAACACCACGGCATAGCTCCCTCTCAACTGCTTCAGAGAAGCAACAATCGCGTCCTTGGCGCTCTTTCCTGAATTCCATTCGCGCTCGGCAAGTTTGACGATCACCTCGGTGTCCGTTTCCGAGGAGAACGCACACCCCTCCTTTTCGAGGCGGGCCTTGATTTCCGAGTAGTTTTCGATGATGCCGTTATGGACTACAATGAAGGGTCCGGAGCTGTGCGGATGAGCATTCTCGTCGGATGGTCTGCCATGGGTAGCCCACCGGGTATGTCCTATCCCGATTCTTCCGGAAACGGGCCTCGCCCTGAGCCTCTCCTCAAGCACCGCAATCTTCCCCTGGCTCCGCACGACCTCAACCTGACCGCCGTCAGCGATCAAGGCTATGCCTGCACTGTCGTACCCGCGGTACTCAAGACGTTTAAGCCCCTCCACAAGTATGGCTCGCCCGTCAACTGCTCCCACGTAACCGACTATCCCGCACATTGTACTCCACCTCCTGAAAAACGGACTTCTCATCACCCTGTCAGGCAGCGACGGAGCATTATTGATCACCGGGAAGAAAGAGTAAAGAAAAGAAAAGGCCCTTCCCGCCAGGGAAGGGCCTTTCAAACCAGACCCGGTGCTGCCCCCCGGGCAGCAGCCTATTTTCTCTCGGAAACCTTCAGGCGTGCCATTGCCCTCTGAAGAGCGGCCTGAGCCCTGGCGAATTCCAGCTTGTCTCTGGCTTCAGCCAGCCTGCGTTCAGCCCTCTCCCTCGCCGCCTTGGCCCTGATGACATCGATCTCGGTGGCTTCTTCCGCGGCAGGAGCCAGAACGGTCACATGGTCAGGCAACACTTCGGCGTATCCGCCCATGATTGCCACATGCCTCGTGGATGACCCGATGCGGAAGCGCAATTCGCCCACCTTGAGCTTCGTAAGAAACGGAATATGGTTCGGCAGGACTCCGAATTCGCCTTCCTCCCCCGGTGCAACGACAATGTCCACCGTGTCACTGAAGACCTTTTTCTCCGGAGTCACAATCTCCAACAGGATCTTATCGGCCATATCTCACCACTCTCTTCCTTAAGAAGACATCGCCTTGGCCTTCTCAACCGCCTCCTCAATGGGACCGACCATGTAGAAAGCCTGCTCGGGAATATCATCGTGCTTGCCTTCACAGATCTCCTTGAAGCCCCTGATCGTGTCCTCCATCTTCACATACTTGCCCGCGACACCTGTGAAGGTTTCAGCCACGTGGAAGGGTTGAGACAGGAAGCGCTGGATTCTTCTGGCACGAGCCACCGTCAGTTTGTCTTCATCGGAAAGTTCATCCATCCCGAGTATGGCAATGATATCCTGAAGATCTTTGTACTTCTGGAGGATCTGCTGAACCTCACGCGCCGTATAGTAGTGCTCCTCGCCAAGCACGTTGGGATCCAGGATCCGGGAGGTCGAATCCAGGGGATCCACTGCGGGATAGATACCGAGCTCCGCAATCTGCCGCGAAAGAACCACCGTTCCATCAAGGTGGGCAAACGTAGTGGCGGGAGCAGGGTCGGTAAGGTCGTCGGCGGGCACGTACACACACTGGACCGAAGTGATCGATCCCTTGGTGGTGGAAGTGATGCGTTCCTGCAGTTCGCCGAGGTCCGTACCGAGAGTCGGCTGGTAGCCGACGGCGGAAGGCATGCGGCCGAGCAGTGCCGAAACCTCGGCACCCGCCTGGGTAAACCGGAAGATATTGTCCACAAACAGCAGCACGTCCTGGCCTTCAACGTCCCTGAAGTATTCCGCCACCGTCAAGGCCGACAGGGCCACCCGCGCACGGGCTCCCGGCGGCTCCGTCATCTGCCCGTACACCAGGCCTGCACGCGGGAGAACGCCTGAATCCTTCATCTCGTGATAAAGGTCGTTGCCTTCTCGGGTTCTTTCACCCACACCGGCAAAAACCGAAATACCACCATGCTGCATGGCGATGTTGTGAATCATCTCCATCATGACGACGGTCTTGCCCACTCCGGCTCCCCCGAACATGCCCATCTTCCCGCCCCTGGGAAACGGCACGAGCAGGTCGATGACCTTGACTCCCGTCTCGAGCACCTTCACCGACGTATCCTGCTCGGTAAATGCGGGAGCGCTCCTGTGAATGGGCATCGCCTTGTCGGTGTCTATGGCTCCGAGTCCGTCCACCGGCCGCCCCACAACGTTGATCACGCGGCCGAGCACTCCGGTGCCGACAGGCATCATGATGGGCTTCCCCGTGTCCTTGACCGCCATTCCCCGAACCAGACCGTCGGTCAAATCCATACCGATCGTGCGCACGACATTGTCGCCCAGATGCTGTGCCACCTCGAGCACCAGGTTGTCTTCCTGGTCACTGAGGCCGGGATTGCTGACAAGCAGGGCCGTCAGCAGAGGGGGCAGTTTGCCCTCCTCGAATTCGACGTCGACAACGTTACCGATAACCTGTACGATTTTCCCCATATTCATGGGCTTATAACCTCCTTACTCCTGAAAGACCCGCTACCTGGGCACTATTTCTTCAAGGCTTCCGCGCCGCCAACGATATCCATGAGTTCCTTCGTGATGCCCGCCTGTCTGGCTTTGTTATAGGTAAGCGTCAAACTGCGAACCAGTTCCTTGCAGTTGCTGGTGGCATTTTCCATGGCCGCCATCCTGGCTGCATGCTCACCTACCGCCATCTGGTACATGAATTCCAGAAGCTGAATGTTTACGTAGTTCGGTAGCAGATCCGTCAGCAGGGCTTCGTGAGAGGGTTCGAAAAGATATTCACGGTGACTGTCGGCTCCAGCTCCCTCGACGGTCTCCGGTTCGATGGGCAGAATCTTCACCAGGGTCGGCACCTGCTTCACCATGCTGAGAAACTGGCTGTACACGACGTACACTTCATCGACGGCACCGCTTTCAAACCTTTCCACCAGGTCACGCCCCATGCTCTGCGCATCGTCATAACTCGGCTTGTTCAGCAATCCCGTCAATCTTTTCCGAACCTGGTAGGCGCGGCGCCTGAAATAGTCTCCGCCCTTCCTGCCGGCGGCCGTTATCACGAGTTCGACACCTTCGGCCTGTTTTGCACGAAGGAACCGCTCCGCGAATACAATCAAGTTATTGTTGAAGCTGCCGCAAAGACCCCTGTCCGCAGTGAAGAGCACAACCTCGACGCTCTTGACTTCCTCCCTGGGCGTGAGCAGCTCGTACGTGCTGCTCTCTTCCACGCCGGATGCAAGCCGCCTGACCACCTCGGTGAACTTCACAGCATATGGGTGAAACTTCTCCATATTCTGCTGAGCTCCCCGCAGTTTGGCCGCGGCCACCATGTTCATGGCTTTGGTGATCTGCGAGGTCTTCTTAACGGCGTCGATCTTCCTCTTGATGTCCCGTAGGGTTGCCATGGTATACGCTCTCTTATCCTAACAGTTAAACCCGGACGCCATTAAGCCTGAAAAACCCCTGCAAACTCTTCCAAGGCCCTTTTGATCTTTTCATCCAACTCGTCGCTTATTGCCTTCTTTTCCTTTACCTCGGAAAGGATGTCCGCATACTTGCGTTCAATGAACGTAAGCATCTGCGTCTCGTACTCGCTCACCTTTTCCACCGGCACCGGATCCAGAAAGCCTCTCGTACCCGCGTAAAGCGCGAGGATTTCCTTTTCTGCAGGCATCGGTTGATACTGGGGCTGCTTCAACAGTTCGACAAGACGTATGCCGCGATTGAGCTGTGCCTGGGTGGCCTTGTCCAGGTCGCTTCCGAACTTGGCGAAGGCTTCGAGTTCCCTGTACTGGGCAAGATCGAGGCGCAGACGCCCGGCAACCTGTTTCATCGCTTTCGTTTGAGCGGCACCGCCGACGCGAGAAACCGAAAGACCGACGTTGATGGCAGGACGCACGCCGGCGAAGAACAGGCCCGGTTCGAGGTAGATCTGCCCGTCGGTGATGGAGATCACGTTGGTGGGAATATATGCCGAAACGTCGCCGGCCTGGGTTTCGATGATGGGAAGAGCGGTGAGTGACCCTCCACCCAGATCGCTGCTCAGTTTGGCTGCCCGTTCGAGAAGCCGAGAATGATTGTAGAAGATATCTCCGGGATAGGCTTCGCGTGCGGGAGGACGCCTCAGCAGGAGCGAGACCTGGCGGTACGCGGCAGCCTGCTTGGAAAGGTCGTCATAGATGATGAGAGCATGCCGTCCCTTGTCCCGGTAATACTCACCCATGGCACATCCGGCATAGGGCGCGATGTATTGCAGTGCCGCGGGATCGCTGGCATTGGCGGCGACGACGATGGTATATTCCATGGCGCCGTGCTTGCGCAGCGTTTCGACGACCTGGGCAACCGTCGACTTCTTCTGCCCCACCGCAACGTAAATACAGATGATGCCGCTGTCCTTCTGGTTGATGATCGTATCGACGGCAATAGCCGTCTTGCCGATCTGCCGGTCCCCGATGATCAGCTCGCGCTGCCCGCGGCCGATGGGCGTCATGGCGTCAATGGCCTTAAGCCCCGTGTACATGGGCTCGTTCACGGACTGCCTGGCGATAACTCCGGGAGCAATCACCTCGATGCGCGAGAATTCCTTTGCTTCGATGGGACCCTTGCCATCCAGGGGATTGCCGACCGAGTCGATGATGCGGCCAAGAACCGCATCCCCGACGGGCACTTCGGCAATGCGCCCTGTGCGTCTCACCTCGGCACCTTCCTTGATATGGATGTCTTCGCCCATGATGGCGACACCCACGTTGTCCTCTTCCAGGTTAAGAGCGAGGCCGAAAACAGCGCCGTGCTCCGTAGGGAACTCGAGCAATTCCATGGACATGCACTTCTCCACGCCATAGACACGGGCAATACCGTCACCTACGGAGAGCACACGGCCAGTCTCGCTCAGTTCAACCTGCTTCTCATAGTCCTTGATCTGCTCTCTGATAATCTGGCTGATTTCTTCTGCTCTGATTTCCATTAACCTAACGCACCCCTCTTCATAGATTCTTTAAAATTGAGTAGCTGACGCTTCACACTTCCATCCAGAACCAAATCGCCAATCTGTGCAAGAACGCCACCTATGAGGGCGGGATCTTTTTCGAATTCGACGATAATCTTTTTTCCGGTCATCTTCTCAAGCGTTGTAGCGATCTGCTCAATAACCTTTTCATCCAGTTCGGTGGGCGCCTTTACCCTCGCTCGAGCGACATTGGCATGCTCATCGATCAGCCGATGATAATATTGGGCAATGGCGTCGATATACTGTACCCGCTTCTTTTCAATGAGCAAGTTCACGAAGCTCCTGATGATCGGCGACATGCCCGATTTGTCGGCCACCGCGTAGAACAGGTTCTTCCTGGCCGCCTCCGGATAGAGAGGATTCTGCAGAGCATTAGCCAGATCTGGAAGCTCTTCCAGGAGCCGCACAAAATCATCCAGCTCCTGACCGTACTGCTCGATCAGGCCTCCTTCCCGGGCCAGATTGAACAGCGCCTTCGAATAACGTTTGGCAATAATCAGATTTCTCACTTCGCCTCCACCACCCTTGTCATGAAGTCGCGAACCAGCCTGTCCTGATCATCGGGCTTTATGCTGCTGCGCAAAATCTCTTCCGCCGCCGCCACAGAGAGTTCACCGATTTCTTCCCTGAGGCCGTCCCGAGCTGCCTTGATTTCCTGCTGAATGGCCAGTTGAGCCTGCTGCCTGATGTATTCAGCCTGCCTCTGAGCCGCTTCGATGATCTTCTCCCGCTCCGCTTCCCCTTCGGCGATCAGGTCATCGACGATCTTCCTGGTTTCCTCCTCGAGAACCGCGAGCTTGGCCCGGCACTCGGCATTCTTCTGATCCGCTTCGAGCTGTTTTCTCTCCAGTTCGGCCAGCAGCCGCTGGATCTCTTCTCGCCTGGAAGTGAAGAATTTCGCAATTGGCTTCTTGAGAAGTTTAAAAAGAACCAGAAACAGGATGGCAAAATTGATAAACCGAAGCAGAAAATCGTACCAGTTCAGCTCATGGCCTCCCCCTTCACTGGCCTCCGCCACCCCCCCCAGGGCCAGGGACAGCAGAGCACCAAAGAGAAGCAAAACGCACTTGGCCCTCATCTCGTTCCCCCTTGCACTCTCGTGCGTCTAGAGACTCCTTCCCAAAATCTTCTGCGCCAATTCAACCGAAAAGGAACGGACCTGCCCGCTCAATTCTTCTCGAGCCGCTGCAACATCCTTCCGGATTTGAGCACGCATCTCCTGCAACTGTCCGGCCGCCCGATCCGAGGCTTCCTGAAGCAGATCCTTCTCCTGCTCGTAGGCCGCCACCTTCAGTTCCTGGATCTTGCGGCGCCCCTCTGCCCGGGCCTCCTGAATCCTCGCATTGAATTCCTGCACCGCAGCCAGCGCCTCGGAATCCGCCCTGTCAATCTCCTCCTGCCGGTCCGCCATGAACTGCCTGCGCTGAGCGACAACCCGGCGGATGGGACGATACAAGATGAGGTTCATCAGGAAAAGAAAAACCAAGAAATTCAACATCTGGATCAGAAGCGTGATGTTAATATCAATCATGTTTCCCCTTCCTTCGATCTGAACTGTGAATACCCAATCAACAGACCTCTTATCCACATTGGGCAAGTTGGGCATTCTCCCCGTTTATCGCGGTCTTACCCAAGCAGAATCACGGTGTGAAAGCCGAACATGGCCGTGGTTGTTAGCATAAGTTTCTGTCATTGGCAAGAAAAAAGCTAAAATTATCACAAATCCATTTTTGTGATTTCAGGAACATTTTCAACGGTTTTGGAATACATACCGGCGCATGCTCACGTTCTCGATCATCCCTATGGCGAAGCACAGGGTAATCAGCGAAGAACCGCCGTAGCTGACAAATGGAAGAGTGATCCCCACCACGGGCAGCAGCCCTATGACCATGCCCACATTGATCACCACCTGCCAGAGAATCAGCGCGGTCATGCCCACGACGAGCAAAGATCCGTAACGGTCCTTGGATCTGCGGACGACTCGCAGTGCGAGCATAATCAGAAGAACAAAGAGGAACAGCAGCACCGCGCATCCCACAAAACCCCATTCCTCGGCCCAGACGGAGAAGATGAAATCCGTGTGCTTCTCGGGAAGAAAGTGAAGTTTGCTCTGGGTTCCGTTGAGAAAACCTTTGCCCCACACCATACCCGATCCGATGGCGATCTTGGACTGCCGGATGTGGTAGCCCGCCCCCAGGGGATCCAGGTCGGGCCTGAGCAGAATGAGAATCCTCTTTTTCTGGTAGGGCTTGAGCACATGTTCCCAGACGGGATATATGAACGGCACCACACCCAGCACGAATCCGACGATGTATTTCCAGCGGATTCCCATGAAAAAGATCATGGTACCCGCAATGGTTACGACGCAGATGGCCGTTCCGAGGTCCGGTTGAGCCAGAATAAGCAGCACGGGTGCCACCAGGGATGCGACAGGAAGCAACAGCTTCTTGAGACTCGGATACGCTGAAACATCCTGTGAAGAGAAAACACCGGCAAGATAAATGACGATGACGATCTTCATGAGCTCCGAAGGTTGGAACTGGACTCCCCCCAGGTCGAGCCACCTCCGGGCTCCGTTCACCTCCTTGCCCACGACCAGTACCGCCACGAGCAGGAGCAGCACGAGGACATAAAGCCATGTGCTTATGACTCTCAGCTGCTGATAGTCGATGAACAGTGTAGCGAACATCACGGCAAAGCCGACGGCAAGCCACATGAGCTGCTTGACAAAGAGGTTGTGGGTCGGGTTTGACTGGATTTGCATGTAAAGAGCGCTGTAGACACTCAGCAGGCCGATGGCGATGATGCCGAGAAGCACCCAGATGATTGACCAGTCAAAATTTTCGATAAGGCGCCTGTCCATCATTTTTGAAGATCAAGCCTCTCTCAGGGACAAATGGCTCCAAACCCGGCACAACCTGTCCGTATGTGCAGTCCGTATTTCTCCCATGCAGGCAGGAATCGTTCTGAGTCCGGGCTTCTCCGGCCAGGCCGTCTTTCGTCACCGAAGGCGGCAGTTCGGACCGGGGCCGCTTCCGCCGTGTGTACGTCGAACCGTGTTTCGCGGATCAGTTTCCCCCCGCCCCGGCGGGAGCGCTTTCGAGGTAGGCCGCTATCACCTTTCTGACCAGTGGAGCAGCGGCAGACGAACCGTGGCCTCCGTGTTCGACCAGCGCCGTCACGACGATACGAGGATCGTTTGCCGGAGCATACCCGACGAACCAGGCATGGTCTCTTTCCTTGCGCCTTGCCATCTTGGCGAGAAGCTTGCGGTTCGCGCCTTCGGCAAGCCCCACGACCTGGGCGGTACCCGTTTTGCCGGCCATGAGAAACGACTTGTCTCTGCTTGCGTGAGCGGTCCCGCGTTCATCCTCGACCACCCCGAGAAGTCCGCGCCGCACAAGATCGAAATACCTGGAATCCACAGAAATTCTGCGCCTCAGCTTCCCCCGGATTTCGTCGATTTCATTGGCGCTGTTCCCTTCAATACGCTTCACCACGTAAGGTTGCCAGAGTCTGCCTCCGTTTGCAATGGCGGCGTAAGCCAGAGTCAGCTGAAGGGGGGTGGTAAGATTGAATCCCTGGCCGATGGCGATGGACAGGGTTTCCCCCTTCTGCCAGGGGACACCCACCGCCTGCCGCTTCCACCAGGAAGTGGGGATAAGCCCCGGGTGTTCGCCGTGCAGGCCGATTCCGGTTCGTTCTCCGAGCCAGAACATATTGGAGTACTGAGCGATGCGGTCCACACCCAGCTTCATGCCCGTCTGGTAAAAGTAAACGTCGCAGGACTG
>JABUEY010000102.1 GCA_013314815.1 Syntrophobacteraceae bacterium | reverse complement strand
TCCGGGTGTTTACTGCTACGAGGTCTATAAAGGCAGAATCGAGCGGTGTGAAGTCTGCCCCGTGGTCATGACATTTGAGGACGGGCGGTCTCATCTGAGTGAAGAAACCGGGGTCACGAAAGACGGCAGCATAACGACCTGGATATGCCGAACTTCGCCCATCAGGGATGCCAAAGGGGAGATCACGGCGGTCATGGAGATGAGCGTCGACATTACTCAGAAAAAACTCCTGGAGGAGGAAATCAGGAAATCCGAGGAGAAGTACCGGTATATCTTCAATAACATCCCCAATCCAATCTTTGTACTCGATCAAAAGTCTCTCAAGATCCTCGACTGCAATGACATGGTCACTTCGATCTATGGTTACACAAAGGAGGAACTGATCAATACTTCGTTTCTCAGGTTGTTTGAAGAAAGCGAACATCAGAACTTCGCACTTGAAATAAGAACGTCGGACACCATGAATCACGCTCGCCAGATGACCAGGGATGGCAGAAGCATATACGTGAATATCAGGGTTTCTCCTTCCGAGTTCCTCGGGCGAGAGGCCTTGTTCATCACAACGAGCGATATTACGAAACGACTCATGGCCGAACAGCACCTCATCCAGGCAAGCAAGATGGCCACCCTGGGGGAGATGGCCACGGGTATCGCGCACGAATTGAATCAACCGCTTTCCGTCATCAAGACTGCCAGCAGCTTTATCATGAAGAAGGTCAAACGCGAGGAGCGGATCAAGGAGGAAATCCTCCGGACCATGGCGGAAGAGATTGACAGCCATGTGGACCGGGCGTCCAAGATAATCAATCACCTGAGGGAATTCGGGCGCAAGGCGGATGTGAAAAAGGAACCGGTGCAGTTGAATGAAGTCCTGCAGAGAGCACTCGAGATATTCAGCCAGCAATTGAAATTGCGTGAGATCGATGTACACATGGAACTCGAGGACAGTCTGCCTTGCATGCTGGGAGATGCGAATCGTCTGGAACAGGTGTTCATCAATCTGTTGATCAACGCCAGGGACGCCATTGAAGCGAAGTGCGACAAGACAGGGGACAGGAACATCTCGAAGAAGATCCATCTGAAGACATGGTCCCGCAACGGAATGGTGTTTGTCGAAGTGAAGGACACGGGCGTCGGAATCCCGAAGTCCGTGCTCGACAAGATTTTCGAACCTTTCTTCACGACCAAGCGTGTGGGCAAGGGAACGGGATTGGGTCTGTCTATAAGTTACGGGATAGTGCAGGACTACGAAGGAACGATTCTTGTCGAAACAGAAGAGGACGAAGGTTCTGCGTTCATTGTGCAGTTCCCGGTTTTGAGTGAGGTCTGATGGGGGACAAGGTCCTGTTGGTCGATGATGAGGAGGGCATCCGCAAGGTCCTGGGGATATCCCTCGCCGATGCCGGGTACGATGTGATGACTGCCGGCAGTGGCGAGGAGGCTTTGAATATCTTCAGAAACGAGTCGCCTTCCATCGTGCTGACGGACATCAAAATGCCCGGGATGGACGGAATAGTCCTGCTGCGAAAGATCAAGGAAGAAAAGCCGGATACCGAAGTCATTATGATTACCGGGCACGGGGACCTTGAACTCGCCATAAAGAGTCTTCAATTCGAAGCGGCCGACTTTGTCACCAAGCCGATTCATGACGAGGCACTTGCCATAGCACTGAAAAGGGTTCACGAGCGGATCTGGATGAAGGCGAAGCTGCGAGAATACACGGAGGGGCTGGAACAGCTTGTGCTTGAGAAAACACAGAAACTGATCGAGGCGGAAAGACTGGCGGCCATCGGCCAGACCGTTGCAACCCTGGCTCACGCCATCAAGAATATTATCGGCGGACTGAAAGGCGGCATGTACGTGCTTGAAAAGGGTATGGAACTCCACAATACTCAATACCAGGGCCAGGGATGGGAGATGCTCAAAAGCAACGTGGAAAAAATCAAGAACCTTGCCCTCGATCTATTGAACTACGCCAAGGATCGGGAACCCGATTACAGGTTGTGCGACCCCTGCGAGCCGCTCCAAGAAGTTTTCCATCTCGTGCAACCACGGTGCAGAGAATCCGGAGTGTCCCTTGAAATGGAATGCAGTGCCGGCCTGCAGCCGATTTTGCTCGATCCGGACGGCATTCACTGCTGTCTTCTGAACCTCGCATCCAATGCCCTGGATGCGTGCAGGGATTTTGAACCTGCAGGAACCCCGCCTGGGATCGTGCTTCGGTGTTTGCATGTCCACGGATGGGGAGTCGAATATCAGGTTGCCGACAACGGATGCGGTATGGACGAGGAAACCAGGAGCAGGATCTTCAGGACCTTTTTCAGCACAAAAGGAACAAAGGGGACCGGTCTGGGCCTTATGATCACTCAAAAGATTGTTCGGGAGCACGGGGGCGTCATCGAGATGGAAACGAAACAGGGAAAGGGAAGCACCTTCTTCATCAGGCTTCCCGACAGAAGAAGGCTCGATGCCAGTCGAACGGCTTGAAGACCGGGACATGCGAATCAGGGACGGCGGTTTGGATTGCTGACGGACTTCCGGGGCAAACATCCGAAAAGGGAGGGAACAACGATGATGGAGTACAAGAATATTCTATTTTGTACGGATTTTTCCGAGGATGCCAATATCGCGTTCTTGCATGCCCTCGACCTGGCGAAAAGGTATGGTGCCAGGCTGCACGTCCTGCACGTTCCCCACTCCCCGTTCACTTATGCAAGAAACATCGTGGATGAACATGTCCCGGAGAAAAGTGCTACGGAAGGGCAGGCGTTCTTTGACGATGAGATTGCACGGGAAGCGGAGAAGACCCTGCAGGAGACCTATGGCAGGCGGATGGGGGATTTCAGGGATTACGCCTACGTGGTGAGATGCGGAGCGCCCGACGTTGAAATCGTCCGCTACGCCAAACAGAACCATATCGACCTCATCGTGATGGGAGCCCTCGGCAAGTCCGACGTGGACAGGCTCGAACACGGCAGTACGGTAGCAAATGTGTCAAAGTACGCCCATTGCCATGTCATGGCCATCAGGAATCCGGCGAAACAGTTCACATTGCCGGGTAAAATGAATTGACCGGGGCACGGAAACATCATATGCAGAAAGCTGGAGGACATGACCATGGCGAAAAAAGTTCTTGTAGTGGATGACGAACAGGATATACGCATCTTCATCACCACTCTTCTGGAAACCAACGGTTACAAACCCATACCCGCGGAGGATGGCCGGGAGGGGCTCGAACTCGCCCGAAGCAGGAAGCCGGCCCTCATCATCATGGATATCATGATGCCCAGAGAGAGTGGGATCTACATGTACCGCGAAGTGAAAAAGGATCCGGGCCTGAAGGACGTACCCGTTATCATGGTGTCGGCGCTTTCAAAAAAGACCTTCTTCCATTCGCAGAAGGTACTCGATGAATATGAGGGAGATAAAGTCCCCGAGCCCACCGCATACATCGAAAAACCTCCCGAAGCGGATGAACTCCTCGATGCCGTGAGAAGCGCCATCGGGTGACAGGAATCGATGGGCGGTCGATGACCGCCCGGCAGTCCTCCCTCTGTCTCTACCCTTCCTTGTCTTCCCCTCCGAGGAGTGATCCGAGGATCGTTCCCGCGCCGGCTGCGATGCCTCCTATCCCCACAGCCGTGCCCAGGACCGAACTCCCCTTTTCGGTGGTGCCGGTGCCCGAGTAGGCAATCTGCCTGCGCAGTTTCGCCAGGGTCATCGTTTGAATAACGACCTGGCCGGGACCTGTAAGAGTGGTGAGAAAGATCCCTTCCCCACCGAACAGGGCGGAACGGACACTCCCCACCGTCTGGACGTCGTAGGCTACGGTTTCCTCCCAGGCGACAACCGATCCCGTATCCACCAGCATGGTCTCCCCCGCCTGCAGGTGAAAGCTGAAAAGGTCTCCTCCCGCATGGATAAAAACGACTCCGTCTCCCGAGATCTTTTCCAGGATGAAGCCTTCCCCGCCGAATAGCGCTCCTCCGATCCTCTTCTGCAGGGCGATCGAAATGTCGATGTCCCCCACCGCCGCAATGAAGGCGTCGCGCTGGGCGATGATGCTCGTCTCCTGCACCCCGACGGCCAGGATCCGCCCGGGAAAATCCCCGGCAAACCCCGCTTCGCCCTCTCCTTCATAGTACGTGAAAAAGAGAGATTCTCCGGCAAGCATCCGTTTTCCCGCCCCGATCAATTTGTCCATCAGGCCGCCTCCCGATTTGCACGGCATCCGGCTCTCCATTCGCACGCTGCCACGAGTGTAAATCATCTTGCCCGCTTCGGCGAAAAGCCTGAATTGTCCTCCCACCTTGATTCTGAGCATCTCCAGGTTGTCTCCGGAAATCTCGTAAAAGCTGCCCTTGCGCTCAAGAATCCGCATAGACTCTCTCCTCTAACGTGCCCGGCCGGCATAAGATCGTCTGCAAAGGGAAGACGCCGGTGACGGACGGCTTTCCTCCCCTCTGCTCCCATTGACCGCCCCCATTGTAACGCATCGGGTGCAATCTGCATCCTTCTTTCCTTCTTCAAATGGGCATGTGGACGAGAATTCTCCGCCGAGCCTCACGATGGTCGCGGATAGAGCATGCGGAGGAGCCCTTCGGGATCCATCTGGTTCGAAGTTTGCATAAGGAAAGAGCGAGTGGATTTAGACGGGGAAAGACCACCCATGTTTTCGACCAAGGAGGTGGGTCTTCATGCTGGCCATACCTGTGTTTCGTGCCCGGGTTGCACCGGTGCTGAACTGGTGTTCGAGAATACTGGTGATACCGGAGGATGCGGAAGATTCCGATGAGGGACATGAGATCCTGTTTGAAAAAACCAATATCTACGAGCTGCTGCAGATCCTCAAAGGAATTGGAGTCAAGACGGTCATTTGCGGAGCCCTGACTCCCGATCTTCTGAATTATGGGGAACGGCTGGGTGTCAGGATGATTTGTGGAGTTGCGGGGCATGTCGAAGCGGTGTTTCAGGCTTTTCACGCAGAGAAATTGCACCAGCCCGACTTCCGACTGCCCGGATGTGGATGTCGGAGAAAGGTTCGACAGAGCGGGGGAGCCGCGGGAGTGTGCGAAGCCGCTCAGGAAAGGAGTGAAATCATGCCGAATGGAAGAGGTCAGCGAGGTGGAGGAAAAGGCATGGGGGCCGGGAGAAAACGCGGCCAAGGCCAGGGCCAGGGAAGATTTACCGGTGCCGGAGGGGAGGCGGGATCCTGTGTGTGCCCGCAGTGTGGCCGGGAGGTAAAGCATGAGAGAGGCGGTCCTTGTGCTCAGTTGAGGTGTCCGGAATGCGATCATGTTTTAATCAGAAAGTGAAAAACCGGAAACGGGGCGAATCAGATCGAGGCGGATTCAGGGAATCGATTCGTCTGAAGCCGTTTCCTGGTCGAATGTTTGATGACCGGTGTCTTTGCGATTTATCGTGAGGAGAGGGCCAAATGATCATAAGTATTGCAAGCGGCAAGGGCGGGACGGGGAAGACCACCGTTGCCGCAAACCTCGCTGTGGCGTTGAAGGATCTGGATGTCCAACTGCTCGACTGCGACGTGGAAGAACCCAATGCACACCTGTTTTTGAAGCCCGACATGTGCAGCGGCAGCGAAGTGTTCGCGGAGGTCCCCGAAATTGATGAGAACCGCTGTTCGCACTGCGGAAAATGCCAGGAACTATGCATGTTCAATGCCATTGCTGTGCTGCCCCAGGCAGTGCTGACCTTCAAGGAACTGTGCCACAGTTGTGGAGGCTGTTTCATGGTCTGCCCGGAAAACGCGGTGATGGCGGGCAGGCGGTTGCTCGGGAAGGTGGAGAAGGGAACCAGGGGGAATCTGCATTTCACTCACGGGGTACTTCGTGTGGGCGAAGCGATGGCTCCGCCCCTTATACGCAAAGTTCGGGCGACGGGGAACGGACACCAGGTCGTCATCGTGGATGCTCCTCCCGGTACGTCATGCCCTGTCATTGCGGCAATCCGAGGCAGCGACTACGTTCTGCTCGTGACAGAACCCACGCCCTTTGGTCTGAACGATCTGGAACTCGCCGTGGGTGCCGCGCGCTGTCTGCGATTGCCTGTGGGAATCGTCATCAATCGTTCAGATCTCGGGGACCGGCGTATTCACGATTTTGCCCGGAAGGAAAACCTCCCTGTCCTTTTGGAGATTCCCTTCGACCGTCATGTCGCCGAAGTCTATGCCAGGGGTGACCTGCTGGTGGAGGTTGTGCCGCAATGGCACGCCATGATGAGAAGTCTTTTCGAGAAAATCGTATCGAATCTCAGGGAGTGGAAACAGAGTCAATAAGGGCGGTTAGAGCGTAAACCAGCATAGACAACATATACAACTGGATGCTTTCGAGTGGATGCGATGAAAGAACTGGTCGTAATAAGTGGCAAGGGTGGCACCGGGAAAACGAGCATTGTCGGAGCCTTCGCGGCTTTGACCGCCGGGAAGGTGCTTTGCGACGCGGACGTGGACGCTGCAAACCTGCACCTTCTCATGAGGCCCAGAATCCGGGAACGTCATGATTTTCGATCCGGTCACAAAGCGGTCATTGACGAACAACGGTGCATCCAGTGCGGGGACTGCCTGGAAAGATGCCGGTTCGACGCAATATCCGCCTCGTTTTCCGTGGACCCGTTGTCCTGCGAGGGATGCGGCGTTTGTGTCCATTTCTGCCCCACAGGCGCCATCGATTTTCCAGAGAGCCTGTGTGGAGAATGGTATTCTTCGAACAGTCGGTTTGGCCCGCTGATCCATGCGCGGTTGGGGATCGCGGAAGAGAATTCTGGAAAACTTGTGACCCTGGTTCGCAAGCAGGCGCGATCCCTTGCCGAAAACCTTTCTGTGGACCTGATCCTGACTGACGGACCTCCGGGAACGGGATGCCCGGTGATTGCTTCCATCGGAGGTGCCAGCGCGGTGCTGATCGTGTCTGAACCCACCGTGTCGGGTGTGCATGACCTCGAAAGGGTGGGAAACCTGGCGGAATGTTTCGGTGTTCCGGTAATGGTTTGTGTGAACAAGGCGGATCTCTACTGGGATGCCGTCAAGGAAATAGAACGGCTTTGCCAGGCGAGAGGATACCCGATCGTGGGGCGCATTCCTTTCGATCCTGCTTTTACCAGGTCACAGGTGGAAGGCATGACGATCATCGAATATGGGGATGTGCCCGGAAAAGCAGCCCTTGAAGAACTCTGGGAAAAGGTCAGGCTTCAACTGGACCGAATAAACCAATGATTTCAGAGAGGCACAGAAGCATTTCCTGTCGGTGAAAGCGGGTGATTCTATCGTTTCCGCCCCCTTTCACAGGCAGAATTTGCACGCATGGGCGTATTAGCGCAGGGGGTTTGGTTTTCGGAATCGAAGGGTGATATAATAAAAAATGTCATGGGAATTCGGTTTCATAATTCAAACCCAATGTGGTGAAAAGAATGCCCGATCGTTCCAGTCTTTCTCTCGAGACCCGCATCATCTTGAATAGTGTGGCAGACGGAGTATTCACGGTAGACCCGGAATGGCGCATTACGTTCTTTAACCGGGCGGCGGAAAAGATCACGGGCATCCCCGCGGACGAGGCTATCGGGAAGCCCTGCTGCGAGGTCTTTCGCACCAACGTGTGTGAAACCACGTGTGTTCTGAGGTATACCCTGGAGACCCGGAAAAACGTTGTCGACAAGCCCATCGCGATCTTGAGAGCGGATGGGAGGGAGGTCCCCATCAGTGTGAGCACCGCCCTTCTCAAGGATGAACAAGGGAAGGTGATCGGTGGAGTGGAAACCTTTCGGGACCTCAGCCTCGTGGAGACCCTGCGCAGGGAAATCGACCGGCAGTATCGCTTCCAGGATATCGTCTCCAAGTCCCCCCTCATGAAAAAGATTTTCTCCATTCTTCCCGATATCGCTCAGAGTGACAGTACGGTTCTTTTGCAGGGGGAGAGCGGGACGGGCAAGGAGCTTCTAAGCCTTGCCATTCACAATCTCAGTGCCCGTTCAAAAGGCCCCTTTGTGGCGCTCAACTGCGGCGCGCTGCCCGATACTCTCCTCGAATCCGAACTCTTCGGCCATACGGCGGGGGCCTTTACCGATGCGAAGCGTTCACGAGCCGGACGATTTGCCATGGCCGAGGGAGGGACTCTCTTCCTGGACGAAATCGGGGACATATCTCCTGCCCTCCAGGTGAGACTCCTGCGGGTGATCGAAGAAAGGTGCTACGAGCCTCTCGGGTCGTCCAAGAGCGTGAAGGCGGATGTCCGGATTATCGCCGCCTCCAACAAGAATCTTGCCCATCTGGTCGAAGAAGACCTCTTCCGAAAGGATCTCTACTATCGCATCAATGTGGTCAAGATAGAAATTCCCCCCCTGTCCCAAAGAAAAGAAGACATTCCTCTCTTGGCGGAACACTTCATAAACCGCCTTAACAAGCTGCGTGACCGATCGGTGATGGGGTTGAGCCATGAGGCTCTTTCCGTTCTGATGAGTCACGACTGGCCCGGAAATATCCGCGAACTTGAAAATGCCATAGAGTACGCCTTTATCATGTGCAGACAAGGCCTCATACGCCCGGAACATCTTCCCGAACATCTTTACCGGCAGGGTGATGGGGTACCCCTGCCGGGAGTCACCCTCGAAGAAATCGAACGCCGCGCCGTCTGGGAAGCGCTCGAAAGAAACAGCTGGCGGCGTATGGCCACAGCCAGGGAACTCGGTATCGACAAAAACACGCTCCGCAGAAAGATAAAGCGGCACTGCCTCGAGGAACCGGATTCCGCAGCTGACACTGCACAATGACTCCTCGCCCCGCCCTGCCGGGTGCAATGTGTTCCCCTCACCTGGATCGAAGCCCTTCCTTCCGCACCTGCAATCAGCGAACATGTCCTATTTTCTGTTGTAATTCTGAACTGTTGTCTAAATGGCCCTTGTTTTGCATAGAAGCAGCTTGCGGATAAGGGTCTTTTGACAATCACAACGGAACGTACCAGGGAGATGATAACGATGAGTTCATGTTCTGGAAGTCACTGTGACCACGGGAAGGATCAGCAAACGGATTCTCCGGGGGACGATAGGGAGCTCAGGGAGAAGCTGCAGAGGATAAAGCATAAGATCCTGGTCATGAGCGGCAAGGGAGGCGTGGGCAAGAGCAGCGTCTCGGCTCTGCTGGCTGTAGGGCTTGCCATGAAGGGCTACCGCGTAGGTGTGCTCGATGTCGACCTGCATGGCCCGAGTATCCCCCGGATGTTGGGAGTGCAGGGGATGTTTCGCTTCGACGAGGAGCGGAAATGTCTCATTCCTCAGTCCTACAATGAACGCCTGCAGGTAGTGTCCATCGAATGCCTTCTCGAAGACCGGGATTCAGCGGTCATTTGGCGGGGACCGGTCAAACACGGCGTGATCAAACAGTTTATTTCGGAGGTCACCTGGGAAGACCTGGATTATCTCATCATCGATTCTCCTCCCGGAACGGGGGATGAACCTCTGAGTGTGGCCCAGACGATCACGGACGCTTGTGCCCTCATCGTGACCACTCCGCAGGAAGTGGCTCTTGCAGATGTGCGGAAGTCCATCAATTTCTGCAGGCAGGTGGGAATGCGGATACTCGGACTCGTAGAAAACATGAGCGGGTTCGTATGCCCGCACTGCAACAGGGAACTGGCTCTGTTTGGCAAAGGAGGCGGAGCGAGAACGGCCGAACTCATGACCATTCCCTTTCTGGGCGGCCTCCCCTTCGACCCGCGGATCGTTGTGAGCGAGGATGTGGGGCAGTGCATATTGGAGACCCCGGACGACAGTCTCTTTATTCAGGCTTGCAAACAGTTGATTCATGAAGTGATCACCGGCTGTTCCAATCCAGCAGGGGAGACTATGCCCAGGGAAATTGCCGAAAAAGTGAAGGCGGATCACACGGATTTCAAGGTTGCTATCCCGCTGGCAGGAGGCAGTCTCACCAACCACTTCGGTCATTGCGAACAGTTTGCCATCGTCGATGTCCAGGCGGGCAGAATCCAGGCGAAAGAGCTCGTCGTTCCTCCTCCCCATGAACCCGGGCTGCTTCCCCGGTGGCTCGGCGAACTCGACGTCAGCCTCATTATAGCGGGGGGAATGGGCAGGCGGGCCCTGGATCTCTTCGGGCAACAGAACATCAAGGTGATTACAGGCGCTCCCAACCTCCCGCCGGAGGAGTTGATCAAACAGTATCTTGAAGGCACCCTGCTGACGGGAGCCAACGTTTGTGACCACTGACGGGAGAAAGGGGGAGCACATGAAAGTTGCTGTGAGCGCTTCAGGGAAAGATTTGCAGGCGCAGGTGGATCCACGTTTCGGCCGCGCCGCTGGTTTCATCATCGCGGATCCCGAGACCTTGGATTTCGAACTGGTCGAGAATACCCAAAACATCCGGGCCGCTCAAGGGGCTGGAATACAGGCCGCCACCCTGGTGGCCCGTCACAAGGCGGAAGTCGTTCTCACGGGACACTGCGGGCCCAAGGCCTTCCAAACCCTCCGTGCAGCCGGTATCCAGGTCGTGACGGGAGTAAGCGGTACCGTGAAGGAAGTCCTTGCACGTTTTCAAGAAGGAGAATACACGTTCGCTGCTGCACCGAATGCGGAAGGCCACTGGTAGCCGGCTTGCAGAGAAAAAGGAACGGCGCTGGGTGTTCTGCATGCCCGCGAAATGGTGGAGTGGCGGCATGGCAAGAACCTGGACTGGTGAAAGGAGTCGAACATGCCGGGAATGGATAGAACCGGGCCGAGAGGAATGGGGCCCATGACGGGTAGAAGAATGGGATGGTGCGGCCAAACCCGCCCGGGAGTCTTCTCGAATGTGCCGCCAATGGGCTTCGGTGGAGGCCGCGGAAGGAACTGGGGGATGGCGGGTCTTGGTGGCGGATTCTGGCGCAGGAGATGCATGATGGGAGGAGCGGTTCAGCAGCCCTGGGT
This sequence comes from Syntrophobacteraceae bacterium, assembly GCA_013314815.1. Lineage (GTDB taxonomy): Bacteria > Desulfobacterota > Syntrophobacteria > Syntrophobacterales > Syntrophobacteraceae > JABUEY01. Next base: position 3,482 of record JABUEY010000102.1, on the reverse strand, counting down.
TTACGCCGATTCGCTGAGTGATCTGAAAAGGTACGCACATAATATGGAGGAGGCCTTGCGGTCGGTGAGAGCCCAGATCGAAGAGTTGCAGAGCCGGCAGGCTGAAGGCAGGGATGAGCATCGGCGGGAAGATCCGATCCCGAACTGTTCGGGGCGATTCCCGATTCAACCCCCTCCCCTGTGAACCCACCCGAGCGGAAGCGTCGAAGCCGGGAAGCCCGGCCTTCGATGCTTCCCGATCCTCCCCTTCATGTGCTCACCTGCCCTGCAGATTTCCGCCCCTGCTTCAAAGATTCGGCAGCCGGCTGGAAAAACCTGGATCACAAACATCAAGCCTTCATCACCGGCACCATCCTGAAAACCGGCAGGTCCAGGCAGGGTGCAAAATGGACCCACTCCTGTACATTCTCGGTGCATTTCGCATCCTGTTCCGGAGGCAGGAAGAGAATTTGCGGGCAGCCCGTGGATGATCCGGAGCGCACTTGTGGCCATGGAACGATCCTGTCCCGTCGCGGCTTCCAGGCATTCATGGCCCGCACAGGGGGGAAAAAAGACCGGCAGGCACTGGCCAACGCGTTTCACCGGTTTTAACATGCAAGGGAAGAAGTCGAAACGGTTTTTTCAGGACAGACCCTGGTATGGTTTTGCCAGGAGAAAGGCGGATGGATTCATGAAGCAGCCGGCTCGATGGTTCTGGGTTGCACTGGTGTTGGTTCTTGCAGTCGGCATCGGCCTGGCATCGGCTCAGACGGAGCAGGGTGCGCGGGGCGGGCCGATGCTCAAATGCCAGGAGCGGTTTGAAGCCCTGGATGTTAACCGCGACGGAGTGGTTACCCGTGATGAATTCATGGCGGTCCCCCATCCCGGCGGTCACGCCGAGGAGATCTTCAGGCAGAGGGATCTCGACGGTGACGGCAAGTTGACGAAAGAGGAGTTCTGCTCGGGTAAAGGAATGGGGAAAGGCCCCGGCAAGGGAAGAATGGGGCAGTACTGATCCGAATTAGGGGGTGAGCGCACATAGAATGGATGATTTGTGCGCTCACGGCCGAATCTGCATGTTGTCCGGATTACCACAGGAGCTTCTGCAGAGGAATCCTCCTTCCATTTACCTGCACCCTCCCCGCCTGCACCGTTGCATGGGCCTTGTACTGGCCTCCGTCTTTTACAAGCAGGTCCTGTTCTATCATCTTGTCAAGCTTGTCATTGACGAGGGCTTCGGTGAGAGAATCCATCTCCTGCCTGGTCAGTGCCGCTCCATGCCGTTCTCTTGCGGAGTCGAATTCCTCCCTGTAGATGGCGCCCACGGCTTCATGGGCGAGTCTTTCCGAGACATTGAATTCCGCTTCCGCCATGAAGGCCGTCAGCAGGCTGAACGGGTTTTCCAGGGAAGGCGACTTGCTTCCGTCGAAAACGATCTTTGCCTTCCCCACAAAATCCCCCTTTTCCGTTGTAAGGCTGATTCGAGACAGTTCGATCTCCGGTGACTTTCCGATCAATGCGGATAGAGACTGGATGCCCAACGGCACCACCTTCTGCAAGGCCTTTTCCGGAGGTTGGGCCAGGATCTGGCTTCCCGCTTCTTTCAGACTTCGATAAGATGCAGCCAGGGATTCCGCATCGAGGTTTCGCAATTCCACCTGGAGTGATCCGGGGCCGTATGGGTCTTTCCCCAGGCTCATCCGGTCCACGTGCATCGTGAGGGAGGACTGCAGGACGGCGCCGGATTCTCCGGCTGCCCCTGCTATCCCGACAACCTTGACCTGAAGCCTCCTGTCAGCGCTGTTCACCGGACCATCCAGGTCGATGGCATCGATGGTCATGGAGATGCGGCCGATGGGGAGACCTGTGGTTCCCTCGTGGAACTCGAACGAGGCCCGAAAGCCTTTCATCGCAAAGGTGCCGTCTGAACTCATCGTCTGTGCCTCGGGAACATTCACTGTCCCGGACACTGTCTTGAAATCCGGGGCAAAATCCAGCCGTACGTCCATCCCGGTGAGTCTTATTTCCCGGTTTTCCGAGGTCGCGACGTAACGATAAGGAGCGACTGAAAAGCGGCTTACGCCATCTCCCGTAAGGTGGAGCACCGTGTGGTTTTGCATCACTTCGATTGGATCGATTCCGCCGTGGGAGTCCGCTGTCCGCTGCAGGACGGTCTTCACCGTGCCCATGACGGGCTTCCACGACATCCCGTTCTCGATGATTGCTCCGAACGGAAAGGGGCCGTGGTGGATTTCGTGAAGGAGAGTGAACCGGAGCGGTTCCTCGATGATTCCGGAGAACGCCTCGCGCGGGACGATCTCGATCTCGGTCCGTGCATGGGAGGTAAATATCCCACGATCGTATTTCTGACCGGTGCACTTGAGGTAGGGGGATTCAGACGTGCGTTTCAGAAATGCGAAATAGTGTTTTTCCGCCAGCGTCCCAAGCCGGAAACCGACGGCGGCAAGCAACACCGCAGCCAGTATCGGGATTAGGATCGCGGCAGGAACGACCTTCTTCATCGGTATTCCCCTTTGGCCTTGTGGGTTCTCCATCGGTGAAACGAGGCTTCCCGGATGTGAACTCGATGACGGCAACCGGCCGCGCCCGGACTGTCGATGTTCTGCGAATCCGGGTTTCCAGCTCAAGGTCGTCCCGGGAGACCTCAGAATAATAAACAGTATTATTATCAACTTAAGGTGCCTGAATGACAAGTCCCAACAGGTCCATGATTTATTTTTTAAAATACAATCAAGTAATTAGCTTTTCGATGGATTGCCATCCTTCTATGATCTGCAGACCGGCTGCTGGTCAACGGGTTGAACCTGTGGTTCATCCGGCAAACTTTCATGAGCTGTGGGCTCACAACCAACGATGAAAATGGGTCGACACAACAGCCACAGACCGACCTTTCCAATCGACAAATGGGTACGCCGACTTCTTCGGAGCATCCAGCGCAAGCGCCAAGGGCTCCACGGCATCAGTCGTGGGTACGATCATTATCGCTGGCCAAACGCGTTCTTTCGGATTCATGGGCTTTTCAGTCCCTATCGTTGTTGTGGAAATGACGTTGTCACGGGTGTATTCCACTCTTGTGCGACAACTGTCCGGGTGTGCGTTTATGAGAGGAACCGCACTCGTAGGGCTCCTTCATGAAGTTGTGTGTTGGGTTCTGCAATCTGGTCTCAGCATCTGAGCGATCCGTGCCGCGGAGGGCATCCGTGTGCCTCGGTTCTTCCCCTGGATCGACGCTTTATTATGGTGCGGTTTTATCACGGAATGCTTATCATTTGATAAGGGCAAAAGTAGATTTGCCTATTCATTTTGAGAAGATAACAGCAGGTCGACGTTCTCGGCGGCGTAGACTTCTGCGGAGTATAATGTGCCCCGAAAACTGGACAGCTCAATAAGGTGGCAACGCGATCCTGGCCCATGGTAGGAATGGAGCCAAGGAGGATTGCAGATGAACGGTCCACGGAAGCGATTCAGCGGCGAGCTCAAAA
>JABUEY010000101.1 GCA_013314815.1 Syntrophobacteraceae bacterium | reverse complement strand
AATGGCTCCATGAAGGTCTCTGAATCCCGGACTTAACTGGATATCCTGGCCACAGCGGGGCCGGGGAAGATCCACCCGGTATTCGCGCTTGATGGTGGCCGGCCTCGATGTGAGAACAAAAACGCGATCTGAAAGACTGATGGCTTCCACGAGGTCGTGGGTTACAAACAGGACGGTTTTCCGGTAGTTCTTCCAGAGGTCGAGAAGATCGTGCTGCAGGCATTCCCTGGTTTGAGCATCCAGTGCTGCGAAGGGTTCATCCATCAGGAGGACCTCGGGCTCGTAGGCAAGCATTCGAATGAGCCCGACACGTTTCTTCATGCCGCCCGAAAGCTCGAATGGGTACTTGTTTTCAAACCCCGACAGGCCCACCTGGTCAATGAGGCCGGCGATTCTTCTGCAGCGCTCCGACTTTGGGATTCCTCTTATCTCAAGGCCTATCGCAGCGTTCTCGGCCACGGTGCGCCATGGCAGAAGCGTATCCGACTGGGACATATACCCGGCCCAGCCGAACCGCCCGTTGACAGGGCGCCCGTTGATAAGCACGCTCCCACCACCGTTCACGGCCTTAAGGCCCGCGATGATCTCGATCAGGGTCGTCTTGCCGCAACCACTCGGACCCAGAAAACTAACAAACTCCCCTCGTTCCACTTCAAACGAAATATCTTCAATCGCTTTGATGCGAGAGCGGTCAAGCGCAACATAAGTATATGAAATGCTACTAATGTGAATCATGATCCGAACGGTTTACCCATTGAGCCCCAGTTCTCGTCAGGTGTCTCCTCAATGATAACGGTCGTGCGTTCCTTGTAGCCATCATCCCCCGCGGCACGAGCAAAGGCTTCCGCGACTCCTTCAATGAGCACTCTCTTTTGCTCACCGGTCATGAGCACACCTTTTCTGGCTTTAACCACTATAACAGGCACCGGTCTCTCCTAATCTCCTGCTTGATCCTGTTCTGGGCATTAACACCCCCCGTTTTCCATTCAAATTCGGGCAAGAGATCTCTTGCCTTGCCAAGTGGTTTTGGAGTTTATGGAAATTGCTTATATCTACCCAGCACATTTTGCAAATCAGTAATACCTATCAGAATGTGCGAAGGCATAAGTTCAAACTATTGGATGCCTGGAAGCCAGGAAGCGTCTTGCCTTGAGGCAAATCGAATATTCGGCTAGCATTATTTGATTATGCTCAGGATGAAGCCCCGACCGGTTCAAGGCTGCTGAAGGCCCGGGAATGTAACCAAGGCAAGAGGAAACATGATAAAATAAAATTTTAATATATTCTTCATCGCCGAGCTGGCTCTGCGGGAAAAACAGATACAGCAGAACTACCGCCCCATTATTGCCGTTCACAAGTGATTTTTCCGAAGGCCCGGAACACTTTTCCGGGGGCCGCTCCTCTCGGAATTCGCTCCTGCTCCCTTGAGAGAATCCTACTATCAGAGCCACAGCCTGAGTGGAATCCGAATAGCCGATCCCTTTTTGGGAGGCGGTACTCCCCTGCTTGAAGCCAATCGCCTTGAGTGTAACATTCTGGGTTATGACATCAACCCGATGTCCTACTGGATCGTGAAACAGGAGATAGAGAATCTCGACCTCGACGCATACCGGTCGGCAGCTCTGGAATTAGTGACTCGACTTGGCGATGAAATCGGAAGATTCTATCGAACGCGTTGCACTGGGTGCGGTTCCGAAGAGGCCCAGGTCAAATACTTTCTTTGGGTGAAAACGACGACCTGCCGCAACTGCCGGAACGAAATCAAGCTCTTCCCCGGCCACCTCGTGTCGGAGAACAGGCGCCATCCGAAGAACATCCTGCTGTGTGCCGGCTGTGAGAATCTAAACGAAGTGGAGAACCGAAAACGTCCCGGCTCCTGCAACGTGTGTGGGGAACAACTGATGACCAATGGTCCGGCAAGAAGAAACCGATGTCCCTGCCCTCACTGTGGGACGATCAGTGTCTATCCTGAAGCCGCCTCCGGACCGCCTGGGCATAGGCTGTTCGCCATCGAGTATCATTGCCCTCGATGCAAGCTGCACCACAAAGGTCGCTTTTTCAAAGTCCCAGACGGTGCGGATTTGTCTCGATTTGAACAAGCCGAAGCATCTTGGAATGATCTTGACCCTCGCTATATTCCAGAAGACGAAATCCCGCCAGGCGATGAAACAAATCGCCTGCACCTGGGGCTACCTGTTTTACCGCCAGATGTTCAACAGCCGACAACTCCTGGGTCTCGAACTCAGCTGCCGGTTCATAGCCGAGCTAAATGAGCAGCGAGTGCGCAATGCCCTGGCAACCAATCTCTCGGATCTCCTGCGATACCAGAACATGCTCTGCCGCTATGACAGCATGGCCCTCAAGTCACTCGATATCTTCTCTGTGCACGGCTTCCCGGTGGGACTGATTCAATGTGAATCCAACTTCATCGGCATCCCCTCTGGTATCAATGGAGACAATATTGGAAGCGGCGGCTGGTCCAACATCATCATGCTAACGTGTCATTCTGAATTCAACTACAAGGGAGCATGTAATGCAAGGAAAGCGGCCCTTTGAGCCTACATTCTCTATTGCTCTACGAAAGATGTCTTGGCCGCCCCTTTGCCGGCCATAGAGATGCGGTATCGGAGCTGGTCGGTGAACTCATGGGGAGCGCGATCGAGGAAAGGCACCGAAACAACGGCGTCTCCTACAGGAAGACCGGCCGCGCGGAGAGAATTCCAGGATTCGGCCAGCCGCCGGTCGCCCATCGTATGAAGTGGTTGCCTGCATCGATGGACGCGGATTCAGGCAGAGACGCGAAGACATGAAACAGCTCCTGTTGCGGCTGGATGGAAAAGTCTTCACGACAGCTACGCTGGATCAGCTGATTCCTTATACACGAATTCGTGAATTCGCGACCATGCAGGGAAGCAATCAGCCCAGACTCTGAACCGGTCCTGCTCCTTCACCCGGCCCGTCGACCTCGATTTCTCTTTTCTTGCTCTCTTCGATCCCCTGTCTGAAGCCTCATCAGCCCTGCTTGTCTTCTTCGACGACGTCGAAAGTCCCATCGTCTTTCTGGATAATCTTCATATCGCGCCCGTCAGGGCCGGTGAATCGAATGGGGCCGCTGTAGGTCGCACGACCTTGGGTGGAGGCTGGTGGACGCGGGCTCCTGCGTTTCCTGGTCAACACCACGCCGACGACAACGGACACAACCACGACGAAAATCAGAACGTACATGAATGTGACACTCATGGGGAACCGCTCCTCGGGAGATCTTCAGCAATGCATCTTCCATCCGCTCCAGCACGACCGATTGAACTCGAAGGATTTCATTATCGAATGCATCCATGCCGAATTCAACCGTATTCGTTTCATTTGTGCTCCATCCCTCCTTGTCCCCCCTTCATCTCCCTTTCCAGCTGCCGAATCTCTGGTAAGATGTCCGTAGAAGAAAATTCCGACTGCTGTGGATACGGGGCCAGGAAACAGGTCCTGAACCGGAGGATGTCGAGACAGGGTCTCGAAGGATTTGGATCGGGTATTTGAAGCGGAGTGAATCCATGGAATACAAGTCTCGAACGGAGTTTTTCGGGCTGCCCCTGGTTCACGTGTCAACGGGCGCCGTAAGGGATGGGAGATACACAAGAGGCATCGCCAGGGGATGGATCGCCTTGGGAGATATTGCTTTTGGAGTCATCCTTTCGGCGGGAGGACTATCCGTCGGCGGCATATCCGTGGGAGGAGTCACCCTTGGGCTGCTGTCCCTGGGAGGATTGAGCCTCGGAGGAATTGCCGTGGGGGGACTTGCCGTCGGAATCATGGCCGTGGGCGGCGTCGCGGTGGGTGTGGTTGCCTGCGGGGGAGCCGCACTGGCATGGAAGGCGGCATATGGAGGATTTGCCGTGGCCGGGGAAGCGGCGGTTGGAGGCCGGGCAATCGCTCCCCATGCAAACGATCAGTACGCCGTCGAATATCTTAAGAAGCTATGGAACATGGCGGATATCAGGCACATCCTGGAAAAGACGGCATGGATCCCTGTCGTGGCGGTGCTGCTCATTGTACGGGGGATCGTGCGCCAGAAAAAGAAGAGGATGGAAGAGGGCACTCCTTCGGACGGAACATGACGGCATGTCCCGCCCACAGGCGCCCGGGGTGCCCTGAAGGCTGTTCCGGAATCCGTGCGAAGCGTTCAGGCGGGGTTCGACGTTCAGAACCTCCAAGTGCCATGGACTCCCATGGCCTTGTCCGGATTGACTCCCTGTCCGCTTTCGTAAGGGTTGACGGCTTCGGCGGGGTTCCTGTAGGGGGGGGTGACCGCCGGCTTGCCAAGGTTTACCTTGAGCTCCGAATCGGGACCCGTTTCCACCTTCGCCGCCTTCGATAATCGCTCGTTCGAAAGCGATGAACACCCCCCGACAATCAGAAGCACACAGAACACTGCAAGAATCCTGATCATTGCCACCTCCCTGTCCTTTTCAGAAGGACCCGAGTGCGCTCGTGCGGACTCCCCCGAAGCCCCCGATGCGGCGCCGACCTCGATACAGCCGCCGGAGATTGCTCTGCATCCTAAAGCCTCGGCATCCAGCTTTCCTCGTCGGTGAACTCGGAAATCACCGGCTGAACCGTCATGGAATAAAGCTTGTTGAGGCCGTCGACAAGGGCTTTGGCACTAGCCATGACGATATCGGAATCCACCCCTCTGCCGCTCACAAGGTGACCGTTTTCTTCGAGCCTGATGGCCACTTCACCCTGAGCATCCATGCCCGGAGTCACGGCGTTCAGTTCGTAGCGCACGAGCCTGGGGGAATGTTTCGCCATTCTGCATATGGTTTTGAAAGCGGCATCCACGGGTCCGTGTCCGAACCCCGCATCCTGTATGACCTCCCCTTCCACCTCGAGCTGCACCGTGGCATTGGGAACCGAAATGGATCCGGCATTGACGCTCAGGTACAGAAGCCGGTATCGCGTTTTTTCCCCCGACTCGGTCATCGTGTTCACCAGCAGATCCAGGTCCGCGTCAAACACCTGCTCCTTCCTCGCCGTAAGGTCCATGAAAGCAAGATAACACTTCTTCAGCTCTTCTTCACCGAGGTCATAACCCAGTTCCGTGATTCGCTCCTGGAATTGCGAAAGAGCAGTTTCGGACGTAAGCTGGTCATTGCCGTTGACGATGCCGAAAAGATCGGGGTTGATGATCTGGTAGGGAGGGTTCTCGGTGGAGTCGGCGAGTTGCGGAACCACCGTTTCGCACATGAAGGCGTTGGCTCCCACGACGGGTTTGTGCGGCTGAACCGCAATCCCCGTCAGCCTGCGCACCAGGCGGCTCGTGGGGTACACCTGGTCCAGCCGTGTGCCGACCTGCCTTTTGAATTCCGTCGACCGGGTAACCAAGGCCGCCACGAGTTCCTCCAGGGCCACGTTTCCGGCACGTTCTCCTATCCCGTTCACCGTACAGTGAACCTGAGTTGCACCTTCCGCGATGGCCGTGATGGAATTGGCCAAAGCGAGCCCCAGGTCGTTGTGACAGTGAATGCTGAAAGATATCTGGTCGAACCTGTAGACACTCCGGCGAAGATACCGGAACAAGCGTTCCACGTCTGTCGGAACGGCGCAGCCCACGGTATCCGCCAGGTTCACCGTCGTCGCCCCCGCCTCGATCACGGCAAGCACAAGCTGCACCACCTCTTCCGGATCGGCCCGAAACGCATCCACCAGGGAGAATTCCACGTCCGATACATACTGCTTGGCCATCTGAACGGCCGAAACCCCCAGATCCAGAGCCTGGTCGGCGGTCTTCTTCAGGAAATGGCGGCGGTATTCGCGCGAAACGGGCACAAAGGTGTGCAGCCTGGGTTTCGCCGAACTTTTGACGGCTCGCCACGCAATTTCAAAGTCGCGAGGGTTCGTCGCCCGGGCGAGGACCGACACAACCGGCCCGTTCAGTTCCCGGGCGATCCGCTCCACCAGCAGGTACTGCTCCTCCGAAGCCGCAGGAAATCCCGCTTCGAGTACATCCACCTGGAGCCGGACAAGCTGCTTGGCGATCCGAAATTTCTCTCCGCTGGTGAGTATCGTTCCCGGCGACTTCATGCCGTCTCGAAGCGTGGTGTCAAATACGAGAACCTGGCCCATGCGCATCTCCTTATATTTTCAACCAGGCCGCCCGCCCGGCATCCTGTCCTTTCCCCGCCGACGCTGCGGCGCCTGTTTTCCACCTGCCGATTCCCGGGAGCCCAAAGTACGTCCCAAAAAGGCACATCGCGTCAGAACTCCCCAAATTTCATGGATATTCTCTGTTTGAGTGTTACAGGAGCCGCAAAACTTGTCAACTGCTTTTCCAGCACCTGCCCGCCACCATCGTCCTCTGGTCAAAAAAACATGGATGCATCCGGATAACAAGTACCTCCGGCGCTATCCACGCATCCCGCGCTATCCACGCAAAGGATCGATGACATCACAACGTCATTTCGCATCGCAACGTCATTGCCCCCACATGGTCATTCCCGCAAAGGCGCAAATCCAGTATTAGCACAAATCGCGCCATGAAGATCTCTCCACCCAGGATCGCCTTGCTCTATTCATCATGTCTTCCAGGTTCTTTCCCATGACTTGAAACTGTTTCGCCATGCATGGTTACTTTTCCTGGATTCCCGCCTTTTGTAATGACGTTGTGGAGGCACAATCGGTGGGAAGGACGATGTTGTGGGTGCATTCCACCTTTGTGCGGCAACTGTCCGGGTACGCGTTTATGAGAACATGCCGGAACTGCCTGGCTCGTTTTTAATAGATTTGCTGACTAGAAGTCTTGTGTGCGTGGTCTGGCGTTATTCACCTGGTTTGGGTTTACGGTTTGGGTTTGTTGATTCAACCGGAATTTAATCCTGGTTCGACCTGTTTTCATAGTTGGTTGTGAGCGCACGGCTCCATGTAATTTACCGGAAGAACCTTTCGGAACAGCCGACCGAAAGCTTCACCGGTCCATTGGACCGATACCTTGGATTGCCGCCGGAACTCCTTCTCCAGCCTTCTTTCATCTCTTCTTGCCCCTTGCCTTTCCGCTCCATTTGTGGTCCATGAATAGGGGTGCACCGGGAAAACGCCGGTAAGGCGACAGTGGACTGTTTCAGGGATAAAGGGATAAGAGGAGGACTTGTATGCCCATCTATGAGTATCGGTGCCCGAAGTGTGGCAGGAAAAGCGAATTCATCACGCTGCGTGTTTCGGAAGCCGTTGACGCGGTGTGCAGGCACTGCGGGAATGAAGCGGTGCAGAAGATTCCTTCGAGGGTTCGCGTGCGGCTGTCGGAGGAAACCCGCCTCGAGCGTCTGTCCGACCCGTCGCGGTTCGGGAGCCTGGACGAGAACGATCCCAAGAGCATGGCCAGGTGGATGAAGCAGATGGGAAGGGAGATGGGCGACGACCTGGGAGAAGACGTGGATGAACTCGTGGAACAGGCCATGGAGGAGGGAGAAGCGGCTGAATCCCCGGGTGGAGGGGACTTCTCCGATGACACTCTTTAGGAAGGACCTGACGGCCGGCGGTGCAGTTGCGCCGGCATCATCCCACCAGTGGCAGGTGGATACTCGCAAACGGCGAACTTCCCTGGCCTCGGACGTTTCGGAACAGCTCCGGATCACCCTGGAACGGGCGGAGGACCTCATCGACTTCGGATCCGTCCAGGTCGACGGGCGGCTCGAACAGGACCCGAAAAGGCGGCTTGCGGGAACGGAAACCGTCACCGTCAATCTACCCATGGGAGGCACCAGGCGTTTTTACGAGGCAGACCCGGCGCGCATCCTCTATCGCGACGCGCATCTGCTCGCCTACGACAAGGAAGCGGGCATCCCGAGTCAGCAGACGCCTTACGACGCCTACAACAACCTTTTCGCCGCTCTTTACCGCCTCCTTTCAAGAACCGGCGGCCGGCAAGCACCCTACCTCGCCATGCATCACCGGCTCGATCGGGATACAAGCGGAGTCATGGTCTTCTGCCTCGACCCTTCGGCCAACCGGCGGCTGGGAGAAGCCTTTCAGCGCCGCCAGGTGGAAAAGGACTACCTGGCCTGGGTGGAGGGAAATCCCCGGGAAGACTCATGGACGGCGGCTGAAGACATAGGAAGGAAAGACGGGCGCTACGTCACGCGCCCGGCGGGGGAAGGCAAATCGGCTCGAACGTTCTTCCGTGTCCTGTGCAGAGAATCCGGCCGCTCGCTCGTGCACGCCCTCCCCATTACGGGACGCACTCACCAGATTCGCCTCCACCTGGCCCACGCCGGCCACCCCGTGATCGGAGACCGCCGCTACGGCGGAAGAAGCGCCGAGCGGCTGATGCTCCACGCCTGCCGCCTGGTCATGCCTCACCCCGTGACGGGATCGAGGCTCACCCTCACGGCTTCTCCGCCGGACGGCTGGCCGTCCCTTCCTGAGACAGCCAGCCCAGGTTGATGGCGTACCTCAGCTCCCCCAGCTCTTCGACCATGGCTTCGGCGATCTGACCCACCCTGGTGAGGGATTCGATGACCGCCTTGCGCTCTTCCCCTTCCGCGTCGCTGCGCTTCATGAGGCTTTCGAAATCGACTTGCGTCATGTCGGCCCTGGCCTTGAAGTCTTCGAGCAGGCGCAGGGTGGCTTCATTGAGTATCCTGTGGAGGTACCCGTACTTGAAGTTGTTGCGGTATTCCTGGAAGGTGCGCAGCAGTTCCCTTCCGGTTTGGGCCTTCACGAGCAGCACGGCCTCTTCCATGGTTTCCGCGTTCTGGACTTCCCTGGTGAGGATTACCTTCTGCTTTTCCCTGCCCGACCTGAGTGCCGAAAGAAACCGGCTGACTCGGCCAAGTCCGAATTTCATGAGCAGCATGCCCCGTCCGATGGCCCCCTGGTCCAGGAACGCACTGAAGGTGGGCGGCCGGACAGCGTCTAAAACCGGCCAGTCCTGTTCCGTTTCTTCCACCGGTTCCTGGATATGGATCTGGAAGGAAGCCAGTTCCCGGCGATAGTCTCCGACAGCCGTCGAAAAGAGGGACCAGAGAGCCCTGGACGAGTGAGCCAGGCGTTCGTTCAGAAAGGCTTCCTGTTCCCTGGCGAATTCGATCACCCGCAGGTTCACCCGTTCGACGAGGTATCGGGACAGGGACTGCCGGAATTCGAGGTAGAAGAGATAGAGGCTGCGCACTACTTGGCGAGTGTCGGCAAGATCCTTCAAGTATGCCGAATCCACCGGGTAGTTTTCGAGCATCTTCATCGTATCCTGGACAATGCGGCCGTCTTCGATATCGAAATACTCGTCCACCGCCTCGTCCAGCTCCCGGCGGAGGGTCTCGTTGATGCCCGATACGGCGTTGGCCAGGGTGCCCAGCATCCCCCGCAGGGAGTTGTGCCTGGATTGGAGGCGGCCTGCGGAATCCCTCAGGTTTTCCAGGTTTTCGTCGAGGAAGCGTTCCTGGGCCCTGGCCGTATCGAGTACGTTGGCGGCGACCATGCTGAGGCGGCTGAGGCCGCTGCCAAGGAGAATGCGGGTTCTCTGCCCGCTGATCCGTTGTTCCAGGTGATCCTTGAAGGCGGCGAACCCCTCTTCGGTGGCCCTGGCCAGGGCGTCGTCCTCCTTCCAGATATCCAGGTGCCTGCGTTCGCGCTCTGCAGCGGAATCCCCCGCCTGGTCGGTGAGGTGGTAGAGGGCGGAAAAGGTGAAAAGCCGCGGATTGGGAACCAGCCAGCACAATTCCGACCGAACACGCTCCTCGAGAGCGTCCAGGTCTACCCTGCTGTTGTGAACCCCCAGGTCCGCATTCAAAACAAAAAAGGTCTGCGGAAACATGCGCAGGGTCCTGATGAAATCGAGGAGCTTGAAATCGGCTTCGCGCAGGCCCGTGCGGCTGCCGATCACGTAGATGATAAAATGGCAGCCCAGCAGGTACTGCTGGATGAGCTGGTAGTGAAGAGGATTGGGTGAATCGCTGCCCTGGCAGTCGGCGATTTCGATGCGGCCTCCCCCCCAGGGCAGCGGGTAGTGGATTTCCATGTCTCGAGTGTACACCGACCGGCTTTCAAAGCCGACGTATTTCTGGTGCTCATCGAGGCATCCTTCATCGAACTCCAGCCTGTTGATTTCGTCGCCCACCCGGTGGTGCAGAGTGTCGTATCCGTCGAGATACGCCTTGAGGAGCAGGAAGTGGACGTCGAGGCATCCGGACCGAACCTGCCGAGATTCCGCCTGCATTTTGTCCAGAACCCGGGCAAGCAGGGCACGGTCTTCCTGGCTGCGGATATCCAGGGCATCCTTTCCTCCGGCCTCTTCGCGGTAGATGGGCAGCATACGCGATACGGAATTGATTTCATCCAGCACCTCGGCCCAAGGCTTCAGCTCCACCCAGCAGCCGGGGGCTCCATTGGACACGATGCGCGTGATGAACGCCGTAATGATGCCTGCGCCCCGCTTGAGCAGATCCGTTCCCGCCAGGGCATTGATGAGTGTGCTTTTCCCCGATTTGACCGCCCCCACGACGGCGATTCGCAGGAGCTGGTCCTCGAGGGACGTCCGGACGTGGTCGAGGTGAATCCTCCACCGCGCCGCAGTTTCATCCTCCACCAGTTTCAGCTTCTCTAGTTCCTGGATCGTCTCTTCAAGAATCTCCACCCGCTGTTCGATCTTCCGCTTGAATTGCAGATATTCGCTCATGATCCCCCGCTGTCACCCCGGTCCGGCGATTTGCATCCAGTTCCATGCACAAAAAGCGCGCTCATTTCCCTTTCAAGAATCACTTATTCAGAAAAACAAGAAAAATGCAAGTGGCGAAAGGAAAATGTCGAGATCCCATCCCTGATTGACTCGCCGCCATGTTGTTTTTATAATCTGTTCTTTAAAGCGACACGGAAGCCGTCCCAAACCACAGGATATTTCATGGGATCTGGATCCTCCGGGGCTTCAGGCCGCTTTGAAATCACGGACGTTTGAATCGGGCGACTCACTTCATCCTCCCGTACTGCCCTGCCCAGGCAGGCTAAGAAACAGCGAAGGTTCCACATTTGTTTGCCTCCTCCCGATGCACCAGGTCCGTGCAGGTATGCGCCGGGGGAGAGGCCGATGCCCCCGGTTCCCGCGCAGCGGACGGGCTGGGGATGATGATAGCGGCATTGCAGAGGATGCGTTCAATCGAGGAAACCATGAAGGAGCAGGAATGAGTAGAGTCCTTATTATCGGGGCAGGAGGAGTAGGGGGCGTGGTGGCTCACAAGTGCGCCCAGGTACCCGAAGTCTTTACAGACATCGTCCTTGCCAGCCGCACGTTGGAAAAATGCGACAAGATCAGGGCGCAGATATCCCGCCCCATCCGTACGGCCCGGGTGGATGCAGACAACACCGCGGAACTCACCGCCCTTATTCGTGAAGTATCCCCCGATCTCATCATCAACGTGGCTCTGCCCTACCAGGACCTTTCCATCATGGACGCCTGCCTCGAGACGGGAGTCGACTACCTGGATACCGCCAACTATGAACCCCGGGATGAAGCCAGATTTTGCTACAAGTGGCAATGGGACTACAACGACCGGTTCCGGGACAGGGGCATCATGGGTCTTCTCGGCTGCGGGTTCGACCCGGGAGTCACCAACATCTTCTGTGCCCACGCCCTGAAGCACCATTTCGAAGAAATCCGCACCATCGACATCGTGGACTGCAACGCCGGTAAACACGGACACGCCTTCGCCACCAACTTCAACCCGGAAATCAACATCCGGGAAGTGACCGCGCGGGGCAAATACTTCGAGAACGGCCGGTGGATCGAGACAGACCCCCTGTCCGTCCACGAAACCTTCGACTTCCCCGAAATCGGCCCCCGTGAAATGTACCTCATGTACCACGAAGAACTCGAATCCCTGGCTAAGAACATCCCGGGCGTGCGCCGCATCCGCTTCTGGATGACCTTTTCACAGGAATACCTCACGCACCTGAGGGTACTCCAGAACGTCGGCATGACCCGCATCGATCCCGTTTCCTTCCAGGGCTGCGAAATCGTCCCCCTGCAGTTCCTCAAGGCTCTCCTTCCCGACCCGTCTTCCCTTGCCAAAAACTACGAAGGGAAAACCTGCATCGGCTGCGTAATCGAAGGCATCAGGGAGGGAAAACCGGGGAAATATTTCATCTACAATATCTGCGACCACGCCGAAGCCTACCGGGAAGTGAAGGCCCAGGCCATTTCGTACACGACGGGAGTCCCGGCCATGATCGGCGGCATGCTGATGCTTACCGGTGCCTGGCGGGGCCGGGGAGTGTTCAACGTGGAGGAATTCGATCCGGATCCGTTCATGGAAAAACTGCCCCTCCACGGGCTCCCCTGGACGGAGAAATTCCTGGAATGAAGAAGCCCGAAAGACTGCGGCTTCTCCAAACATTCAAGGTTCAGCCGGCTTTTTTCATAAGGTGTGTACCTTCGGTACTTTTCAAGCATCCGGTGCTTCTGAAGCAAAGGGTCGATGGCATCACAACGTCGTTCGGCACCAGAATCTCATTTGTATCACAACATCATTGAGCATCACAAGGTCCTTCCCGCGAGCGGGAATCCAGTCTGAGCGCAGATCGCGCCATGAAGATCTCTCCACCCGGGATCGCCTCGCTCCGTCCATCTTGTCTTCCATTGCTGTGGGAACGATCTTGTTGTGGGAATGACTTTGTGAGCTTGACAAGAATGGTGTTGTGGTGCCGAGTGACGCTGTTGCGGGTGAATTCCGTGTTTGTGCGACAACTGTCGGAGTACGCGTTTATGAGAAAATGCCGTAACTGTGTTGCCCGTTTTTTAAGAGCTCATCAAGAGTCTTATGTGCATGGTCTGTCCGCCAGTTTGTTGTGACCGCTGATCTCAGTCATGTCTGCCACGAGTTCCTTGGCATCATTCTTTATGAACCATGGTTATCCCCCGTTTTGGGTTTCTCCATTCAACCGGAATATAATCCTGGCTCGACCTGTTATATAGTTGGTTGTGAGCCCACGGCTCATGAAAGTTTGCCGGAAGGACCATGTTCAAGCGGGGCGAAGGAGGCTTCCGCCGGGGTCGAGGTTCCGAGAACTTCGATATTTCGAGGCCGTTGTTACACGCCTGCTTCATGGTTATATTTGCACAGTGGCCTCAAGTCTGCGTGCACTCCCATGGAGTACAGCACCCGGGGATGAACATCTCGAAACCCGTTGCGAAAAGCCTTCCCGCCGGCGATTCCAGCGCCTCTCACCCATGGCTGCCCGGGCCGGGACCGAACGGCGCGGCTGAACGCTGCCGCCGTTTCATACATGAGGGTTTACCGTGATTCAAAGGAAAACTTTCTTCGGGGATCTCGACACGGCGGATTTGCCCACCCCCTGCTACCTGGTGGACGAAGGAGCCCTTCTGCGCAACCTGGAAATCCTCGACTCCGTCCAGAAGCGCAGCGGTTGCCGGATCATTATGGCCCTCAAGGGCTTCGCCATGTTCAGCGTCTTTGCCCTTATCCGGCGGTACCTGCAGGGGGTGGCCGCAAGTTCACTCGACGAGGCTCGCCTTGGCTTCGAGGAATTCGGGCGGGAGGTGCACACCTTCGCTCCTGCCTACATCGAATCCGAATTCCCGGCCATTCTTCAATACAGCGACCATGTCATTTTCAATTCCTTCACCCAATGGGAGCATTTCCGGCCTCGAATCCTCAGCCACGGCGGTGCCGTCCGCTGCGGCATCCGGGTGAACCCGGAACACTCGGAAGTGAAGGTACCCATCTACGATCCCTGCGGACCGTTTTCCAGGCTGGGAGTCACCATCGACAACTTCCTCGAAGACCGCCTGGACGGAATATCCGGGCTCCATTTCCACACCCTGTGTGAACTGAACGCCGATTCCCTGGCGAGGACTCTCCCCGTCTTCGAAGAAAAATTCGGGCGGTTTCTCCACCGCATGGAGTGGGTAAACTTCGGAGGCGGCCATCACATCACACGCCACGACTACGACGTGGACCTCCTGTGCCGGCTCATCACCGACTTCAAAACCCGCCACCCCCTCGAAGTCTATCTCGAACCCGGCGAAGCCGTCGCCCTCGATACGGGGGTACTCATCGCATCGGTGCTGGACATCGTTCGCAACAGGATGGACATCGCCATCCTGGACACTTCCGCCGCCGCTCACATGCCCGATGTGCTCGAAATGCCCTACAGGCCGGAGATCGCGGGAGCCGGCCGGCCCGGCCAATACCCGTATGCCTACCGCCTGGGCGGCCTCACCTGCCTTGCAGGAGACGTGATCGGAGACTACTCGTTTCCTGAACCCCTGGAAGTGGGATCCAGGCTTGTCTTTCTCGATATGGGCCACTACACCATGGTGAAAAACAACACCTTCAACGGCGTGCGCCTGCCGTCCATCGCTCTTCGGGACACTCGGGGCACTGTGCGCATCGTTCGTCGCTTCGGATATGAAGACTACCGCAACCGGCTGTCGTGATCAAACGCCCACGGGCGTGCGAACCAGGCAAGAGCCTCTTGCTTCGCCCCACACCCGCTCATTCCGGAATGGATCGATCCGCGGAGTCTTCGCCGGCGGATCAATAGAACAGTTCGACCCGGATCATGCCCGCGACGATGGGGTCGTTGCGGCTGTTGCCCACGGGATTGGCCACGTACTGGATGTCCGGGCTGATGGCGAAGTATTCCCGGATTAGGATCCTGTAGTAGGCCTCCAGGTGTACTTCCGTGTCCCGGTGCAGGCGGTCGC
>JABUEY010000100.1 GCA_013314815.1 Syntrophobacteraceae bacterium | reverse complement strand
AGGGCACCGCCGCCCCCCTCCTTTTTGGTTCATAACCGAGTCCCCGGTGCTTCTCTCACCAAGGATCGATGGCATCCCAGCATCATTGCCGAGCAGATCACAACGTCACATCCGCAACACCATCTACTTTCCTGCTCTCCTGACAGGCTCGATCGTTAGAATCCACTTTGCCTTGTTTGCGCAATGCCTCCCTTTTCCGTCGCTCCAAAGCCTCCTGTGCCGATGTGAGGCCAGGCCCCGCCTCCATGGGTTTAAGGTCCCCGGTTTCTTTCCGAAAATAACCGTTCGACAAATCGGGATCTGTTTGTGTAAGGTAATATGTCGCAGGTGCTTGAAACCTGCATCCATGCAGCGTTGGGGAGGCGTTCGAGTGGAGGTGAACAGGCTTACGGGTAGCGGGAAGGCTGCATGGCTTGTTCCGGCTCTTGCAGGCACGGTTCTTCTTGGAGCATTCCTTTTGTTCCAGGTTCAACCTTTGATCAGCAGGTATATTCTGCCCTGGTTCGGTGGAAGCCCCGCCGTGTGGACGACCTGCATGCTTTTCTTCCAGGTGCTGCTTTTCTGCGGGTATCTCTATGCCCACCTCCTCCAGCGCAGCCTACTCTCCAAGAAGCAGGTCTTCGTTCATCTTCTCCTGCTTGCGCTGGCCTGCGCAACGCTGCCGGCCATCCCGGATGACAGCTGGAAGCATTCGGGGCCTGTCGACCCTTCCCTTCGTATCCTGGTGCTCCTCGCCGTGACCATCGGACTTCCCTACTTCATGCTGGCTTCCACGAGTCCGCTGGTGCAGGCATGGGTCAGCCGAGCCTACCCCGGTCGGTCACCCTACAGGTTATACGCTTTGTCAAATGTCGGTTCACTGGCGGCGCTGATCAGCTATCCTTTTCTTTTCGAACCCGCCCTGGAGTTGGATGCACAATCCTGGTTGTGGTCGGGATTTTTCGTTTTATACGCCCTGCTCTCGCTTCTTGCCTCGATCGGGCTCCGGGGGACCGGCAACCCGGATGGTGTCGAGGCCGATCATCACGGTTCCGGAATGAAGGATTCGTCTCCCCCGAGTTGTCGTGACCGGATCCTGTGGATCGGGCTGCCCGCCTGCGGATCTCTCATGCTCCTTGCCACCACCAACAGGGTCTGCCAGGAGATCGCCGTCGTTCCTTTTCTGTGGGTCGTTCCGTTGACCCTGTACCTGGTTTCATTCATCATCTGTTTCGACCATGACCGCTGGTACCTGCGGGCTGTATGGGCTCCCCTGGCAGGTGTGTCTATCGTCGCCGTCGCCTGCATCGATTGGTTCGATGACTGGGGTTATGCCATCGGCTTTGCCCGGGAACTCGGCCTTCATCTTGCCGCGCTTTTCTTCATCTGCATGGTGTGTCATGGAGAACTGGTTCGAGCGAGGCCGTCTTCCCGCCATTTGACCGATTTTTATCTCATGACGGCGGCGGGAGGAGCCTTGGGCGGACTGTTCGTGAGCGTCATGGCTCCGGTCCTTTTCACGTCGTACCTGGAGTGGGAAATCGGCCTGACGGTGTCGTACCTGATCAGCGCGGCTGTATTGATCGCTGCCCTGGCCCATGGTGCGGGAGGAGTAAGACCGGCCAGGGCTGTTATGATCGTTCCTGCGGTCCTGGCTGGGCTGGTGTCGGTAGTGTATTCGGAAGGGGACAGGGTCGCTGCGGATGTGGTGGCGCGAACGCGCAGCTTCTACGGTGTCGTCCAGGTGCTCGAGTTCGGCCGGGGTGACGCGGGTCTCCATGAGTTCAGCATGAAGCATGGCGCTATCATCCACGGGCAGCAGTTTGCCTCCCCCCTCAAGAGGCACATCGCCACGACGTACTACAACGAGGAAAGCGGTGTCGGCAGGGCTATCGGTTTTTTCAAGGATTTGGGGCCGGTGAGAGTCGGGATCATCGGCCTGGGAGTGGGCACTCTTGCCACTTATGCCCGTGGGGAGGACGTCTACAGGTTTTACGAACTGAATCCTCAAGTGGAGACGCTGGCTCGGAAGTACTTTACCTATCTCGATCACTGCGGGAGCGGGTGTGAGGTGATCCAGGGAGACGGCCGGCTTTCCCTGGAGGCGGAGCCTGCGCAGGATTACACGATTCTCGTACTGGATGCTTTCAGCAGCGACGCCATCCCGGCCCATCTTCTCACCATTGAAGCCTTTGCGCTGTATTTGAGCCACCTGCGGGAGGGCGGAGTCATCGCCGTGCATATTACCAACCGGTACCTCGATCTGACTCCTGTGGTTCGCGCGGCGGGCGCCCATTACGGATTGAAGTGCGAAAAGATCAGTTCGAACGATGACGACTCCCGCCTGGTCTTCGGTTCGGACTGGATGCTTCTTACCCGCAATGAAGACTTCCTGCGGGCGATCGCTCGTTTCTCCGTCCCCATGCAGGGGGATATCTCGATGGACGTGCCCTGGACGGACCGTTACAGTAATCTATTCAGGATCTTGAAAAATTAGAACATTTCGAGTGCGCCGAAGGTCGGCAGGGCTTCGGATCTGTGCCGCGTCCGGGTGTGCGAACTTCCGTGGTTTGTCGTATCTTTGCATGAACCGCAGACCGGGAAGTGATGGTCCGGATGATGCGTAAAGATGCGTGTGCAACTTGTGTCTCCACTGCAGCTTCATGCGGAAACCAACCCGGCGCTCTGCCTGGCGGGGCTGCCGGCGCTAACTGCGTCCACACATTTCCTTTGCGGTTTGTTCCGCCAGTTCCAGTACATCCAAGTGACTCTCGACCTCCCCCGGAGCCGAAACCCCCAGAGCCCGTATCAGCCGAGTGTCGGTGAAACCGTAGGCGCGGAAAAAATAGTCGAATTTGGGGAAGATGTTGGTAAAGGAGTCCTTGTCCGGATTGTTCTGAGCGAGGATGAGGACCAGTTTCTTCCCCGGTTCGAGGCGGGACTTGATGGGATTGGTGAGGAAATCCGGGACGAGAAAGGAGAAAGTCCTGTCCACGAATGCCTTCATTTGCGAGGAGACGTCCCAGTAATAAACGGGAGATGCCAGCACGAGGATATCCGTTTCGCGGACCGCTTCCAGGACTTCGGTCAGATCGTCTTCGACAGCGCACCTGTCGAGCCTGGTTTTGCAGGCCATGCATCCCTGGCAACCGCGGAAATGGAGGTCGTTCAGGGTGAATATCCTCGATTCTGCTCCGAGCTTCTGTGCCGTGGTACAGAAATGTCCGGCGATGATGGAGCTGTTGGATCTCTTTCTCGGGCTCCCAAGCAAGCTGACGATTTTCATATTCGTTCTCCATGAAGTAGTTGAGGGAAACCAAGGAGATCCATTCCTGCCCGGTCTTTCGGCAGGCGGGACCTTTCCCTGTCACCGAAACCATACGGAATAACCTGACCGGAGTCAACAGGAAGTGCGAAATGGGGCGGAGCCTGGTGTTTGTGGATCTGTGGACACCAACCGAAGAGAAATATTGGGATAGAACGGATCTTCTCGATGAAAACCGGCTGCAGAGAGAAAGGGAGAAGGCGCCCACATTCAGCTTTTCGGCTCGCTCTTGGGCAGTTGGTCTAGAGACCATTCCATGGGATTGAGCAGTTCGAAGCCCAGGGCCTCGAGCTTCCTCTTCACGCGGCTCACGTTGCTGGTCAGAAGATACGGAAAGACGGCCCGCTTTCCTTCGTCCCAGAACCTGGCCACGAGTATGCTTCCAAACGAGATCTTTTCCTCGGTGATGGCGTCCACGATTCTTTTCATTTGCCCGAACTTGTTGTCCACCACGATGCACAGGAGCGTCCCGGGTTCTTCGATCCCGAGCACATTGACAAAGGCGCGCATGAGGTCTCGAATCGAGATGATGCCTTTGAGTCTATTGTGCTGATCCACGACAGGGAAGGCTCCGACACGCATCTTCTGCATGAGCAGGATGGCGTCTTCGAGGGTGTTCGTGGGGTTTACCGTTACTACGTTTCGGGTCATGATGTCCTTGATCTTGAGCTGGTGTATGCGCTCCATTTCCTTTCGGCTTTCTTCGTCGCCGATAAGAGTGGACGGAAGAGCGCTCCTGATATCTCTGTCGGTGACGATTCCAACGAGGGTATTGTCTTCTTCCACCACGGGCAGATGACGAATACGGTTTTCGGCCATCAACTCCCTCGCTTCGAGAACGCCGGTTTCGGGGTCGACGGTGATGACGTTTCTGGTCATGGACTTGTCAATAAACATAGCAGCCTCCCTCCCCTGCTCATGGGGTGTTTCTTCTGCGACCGGGTTATTTGCCCATCAGGATCTCGACATGATTCCTGATCAACTCAGGCAACCGCTGAAGACAGTAGCCTCCCTCGAGTATGGAAACCACCCTGCCGCGGGAGTACACTTCCGCCATTTCCACGATTCTTCTCATGATCCAGGAAAAGGCTTCCGTCGAAAGATTCAATCCGGACATGTCATCGTCGACATGTGCATCGAAGCCTGCGGAGACGAGAATCACTTCGGGCCTGTATTGGTTGAATGCGGGCACGAGGTCTCTTTCGAGCAGTTCCATGTATTCCTTGTCTCCCTGCCCTGGCAGAACGGTGGTATTGAGTGTATATCCGGTGCCGTCACCGGACCCCTTCTCGAATTCACGTCCCGTGCCGGGAAAAGCAAAAGACGGGTGTTCGTGAATGGAATAGTAAAAGACGCTCGGGTCTTCTTCGAAGGCACGCTGAGTGCCATTGCCGTGATGGGCGTCTATGTCGACGATTCCCACGCGCTGAACTCCCCATTCACCCACGAGGCACTTGGCGGCAATGGCGACATTGTTGAAGTAGCAGAACCCGAGAGCCCGGTTGAATTCGGCGTGATGTCCCGGCGGCCTGACCGCACAGAAGGCGTTATCGATCCTGCCTTCCATGAGGAGCCGGATAGTTTCCAGAATTCCACCCACCGCAAGCATCGCTGTTTCGAAGGTATCCCCGCACATCTGGTTGTCGGGATGGTCGAGCTCGGGGAACTGCAGCATGCAGGCCTCCTCGAACCGTATAACGTGCTTGGCGCTGTGTACGGCTTCGATCCATGTGTACTTGGCTCGAGTGGCCTTGATGAGGACGAGTTGGGACAGCAGCCCCGCCTGCTCGAGACCCCGATAGGCCGCTTCGAGTCTTTCCGGGCATTCGGGATGACCCGGACCTGTGCAATGCAGTAGAAATCGGTCATCGTAGAGCAAGCCTGTTCTTTTCATTTCCTTCCCCTGGGTGAGGTCCAGCTGTCGCTATGTATCGGCAGGGCCGCCCGGATCAACTCAAGATGTTGGATTCCATGCACCAGCCGGGCTCGGCTGTAACCGGCTCGACTCGCCGTGATGCAGATGTGCAGACGAGGACGGGTATGATGCGCGTGTTCGGGATCGGATTCGGTCGAGACATCAGATAATCCTGTGTTGCCTGATCGATGTATTGCAGACCTTCTCCGATGTCCCCAGCAATTATCGTTAGCATGCTCCGAGTCGGAAAGAAATCGGAAAATGACGGCGCTGGACATTTGTGATGGAATCTGGCAAGATACAAACCGTCTGAATGCCCGGGACGAAAGCCTTCTTCGAAACGGTTTTGAACACCGTCGGCCTGGGCCGCGCTGCCGCTCATATGCTGCGGTTTGAACCTCCACAGGGCCCTGCATTGTGCAAGATTCAGATCTTGTGCGAATTCCATGTGATGTGGGAAATGGGTTGACATTCTGCTTTTGACTTTATATTAAGGAAAAGTCTCAGCAGGGTTGTCAATTGAGAGACCAGACCTGATGGCAGTTGTTCAAGCGGTCTGTGATCTCCCGATAGAGCTGAACTCCAATTCAAACAGACTGCTCCATCTCTCTTTCCGCTTCCGGTCAGGCAGGTTTTGAATCTCCCGGGCAAATCCATATCCTTGTCACATCGGTTCCGTGCCGATGCAGTCGTGCCAATTCACAATGGAACCCTCAAGCTTATGTGCGCTGCGCTAACGGCGTTTTCACCCGTGGTGGAAAACACCGGCGGCGTTTGTACGCCGATTTGGTGGAAACAGCCTCGGACGGGTGAGCTTTGAGTTGGTCAGGACGGATTTTTCGAACGGATCTATGAAGGGTGAAGGGTCCACAGGTGTTGGCCCCGTTGAGTTGAACGAGAGAACGATCAGATGTGAAAGGAGGACCTTGCCTTGGCTTTCCAACCGACAAAACAGGCGTATTCAGGAAGGATCAGAGAAGTGACCCTGGGCACAGGAGACAAGGCGGTGACCGTAGGCGGGAAAGCGGTTTTCCCGTTTCACGGCTTTGAAGGAGAGATCCCTCGTCCGCCCAGGGTAGCCATGGAGATTTGGGACAAGGACCCGAGCGCGGACTGGTGTGAGGCGGCGAAGGAGCCATTCAGGGACGTATTGAGCGATCCTGTGGCCTGGGCCAGGAAGTGCGTGGAAGAATACGGTGCGGAAATGATCGTCGTGCAGACCAAGAGTGCGGATCCCAATGCGGACAACAAGCCGGCCGCCGAAGTTGCCGCGGCGGTCGAGAAGGTTCTGAACGCAGTGGACGTACCGGTGGTGGTCTGGGGCGTTGCCAATCACGAAAAGGATTCGGAGGTGATGCGCCTGGTTGCTGAAAAGGGCAGCGGGAAGCGCCTGGCCATTTCACCGGTCGAGGAGGGGGATTACAAGCAGATAGGGGCGGCCTGCCTTGCATACAGGCACATTGTCGTCGCATCCACCCCCATTGATGTAAATCTCGCCAAGCAGCTCAACATTCTCCTCGGCAATCTGGGGGTGAGCGAAAAGGATATCATCATCGATCCTACCACCGGCGGCCTTGGATACGGTCTGGAGTACAGCTATTCGGTCATCGAACGGATCATGCAGGCGGCTCTGACCCAGGAAGATGAAAAGCTGCAGCAGCCGGTGATTGTGAACGTGGGCAACGAGGTGTGGAAGTCCAAGGAAGCGAATCTGAGTGCCGAAGATGCTCCGGAACTGGGAGATCCCTCCAGGAGGGCGGTGATGATGGAAGCGATTACCGCCGTCGACCTGCTGCTTGCCGGTGCCGATATTGTCGTGATGCGCCATCCTGACGCTGTCAGGCTGGTCAAGAAATATATTGAGAAAATGATGTAAGGGGGAGGGACCGGAATGTTCCGGCCCCCACCAGTGACCTCGGGCCTGGCTGTTCAAGAGCGACCCCACGAAGGGGGAAAGAGGTGAGTTATGTCACATCATGAAGAAAAGAAGGAAAAGCCCCTCTCCGAAGTGAAAAGGGAAAAAATGATCAACTTTCGGGACATGAGCACGTGTGAAGCCACGATCCAGATGCTGGAGAAGGTTGCGTCGGACGGATTCGAGACGGCGTTCACTCGGGCTGCAGACATGAGGCCCTGCCCCATAGGGGCGGATTCGGCATGCTGCAAGCACTGTTTCATGGGCCCGTGCCGCCTGAATTCCAAGGATCCATATTCCAGGGTGGGGGTCTGCGGTGCCTCCATCGATACCATCGCCGCCCGCAATTTCGCACGCATGGTGGCCAGCGGCGGTGCTGCTCACACGGACCATGGCATGGTCATGCTCGATGTGTTCCGTGAAGTCGTGAATGGAAATATCCAGGGATACAGGATTCAGGACGAGCAGAAGCTTCGAAGCGTGGCTGAAAGCATCGGCATTCAGATCAACGGCCGATCCGTCAAGGACATTGCCGTGGATCTCTACAAGGAACTCGAACGCACGTATACTCAGGTGGAAGGGGAGATCCCCTTTGTAAAGCGGGTTCCGGCCAAGACACTCGATACGTGGAGAAAAGCCGGCATCGTGCCGCGAGGTGCAATGCGGGAAATCATGGAAATCATGCACCGTTCTCATATGGGTGTAGACCAGAATTTCGACAATATCGTGAAGCAGTGTTCGCGTACCGCTCTTGCGGACGGTTGGGGTGGATCCATGGTGGCCACGGAAATTTCGGACATCCTGTTCGGGACTCCGAAACCTCATGTGGCCGGGGTCAACATGGGTTTCCTCAAGGAAAACCAGGTGAACATCATCGTCCACGGGCACGAACCGCTGCTGTTCGAGGCCATGATCGCATCCTCCAACGATCCGGCAAACATCGAGAAAGCCCGGGCCGCCGGTGCGGCAGGTATCAATCTGCTGGGAATGTGCTGTTCCGGGGCTGAAGTCCTCGGCCGCCACGGTGTACCACATGCCGGCAACTTCTTGTCCACCGAGCCCGTGATCGCAACGGGGGCGGTGGATGCAATGGCCGTGGACGTCCAGTGCATTATGCAGGCTCTTCCCAAAATGGCCGGCTGCTACGGAACCAGGTTCTTCACCACGAATCCGAGGGCCAGAATCGAGGGAGCGACTCACATCGAGTTCCATGAACACAGTCCCGGGGAGTGCACCGACAAGATCGTCTCGCTGGCCATCGAACGCTTCAAGAACCGCCCGGGCCCCGTTACGATACCTCAGCGGCGCGACATGGGTGTCCACGGGTTTTCCCACGAGTACATCAACTACATGCTGGGTGGGACATTTCGGGGTTCCTACACGCCTCTCAATGAAAACATCATCAATGGTCGCATCCGGGGAGTCGCCGGGGTGGTGGGGTGCACCAATCCGAGAGTGAAGCAGGATTATCTGCACGTGGAACTTGTCAAGGAACTCATCAAGAACAACGTCCTGGTGGTGCAGACGGGGTGTTCCCAAATCGCTTTGGCCAAGGCGGGCCTGATGAAGCCGGACGCGGCGGTCCTGGCGGGCGACGGGTTGCAGGAGGTGTGCGAGACGGTGGGCATCCCGCCGGTGCTCAGCCTGGGATCCTGTGTCGACAACAGCCGCATCCTGATCGCATGTGCGGAGATGGTGCGCATTGGAGGGCTGGGAGACAGTATCGCCGACCTTCCCGTGGCCGGGGCGGCTCCGGAATACATGAGCGAGAAGGCCATATGCATCGGCCAGTATTTCGTGGCTTCGGGAGTCTACACGATATTCGGAGTCACCTTCCCGACGGTGGAAGGGACCCAGTTCCATAAACTGCTGTTCGAAGGGCTGGAGGAGCAGGGATTCGGCAAGTGGGGTTTCTCCACCGATCCTTACGAGATGGCGCATCTGATGATCAATCACATCGATAAGAAGCGGGCGGCACTGGGCATTATGGGTGAGCGTGAACGCAAGCTCTTCAGCATGGAAGACCGGAGAACCGCGGAAGGCTAGCGGGAGCAAGGGAAGTCGCTTGAGGTCATGAAGCCGATTCCCGGGAGAGAACAATGCCGGCTTGAAGCCGATGCAATGGAATACGAGGGCAGGCAGCCCTTGAAAAGGAGTAGACCATGTCCAGGTTAGTCGCTTTTGCCGCGATACAAGGTGCGTACAATATAGTGTCCAAAGTGGATGGAAAGTTCAAACAGGCCATGGACAAGTATGGCCCGAACCAACCCATTGGTTTTCCCAACACGGCCTATTATCTCCCGATCATTTACTCGATTCTGGGGATCAAGGTCGAAAAGCTCGGGGATGCCGAACAGGTCCTGAACCAGTGCAAGGAGCTTCTGCCTCCCCATATCAAGGGAAGGATTCACGTCCCTTACCTCGGACATACCCTGGATGCGGGCATGGCCGCCATACTGGCGGAGGAGATCTTCGAGGCGATCCGGTACGTGGAGGATCCGAATTTTTATTTTGCCAGTGAGGAATGCGACTTTGACGGGGGCCGGATCTGGCTGGGAGCCGCGGACGACACGGTGATGAGAAAGCGCGGGATCGAGTTTGTGGACGGTAGTGCCCCCGGTTTTGCGGCCATTGTCGGGGCTGCGCCCAGTCCCGAAATTGCCAAGATGATCGCCGAAGATTACCAGAAGAAGAACCTCTACGTATTTATGTGCGCCAACCAGAGTGGAACGACGTTTGCCGAACAGTTGATCAAGGCGGGTGTTCAGATCGGCTGGAACACCCGGCTCGTTCCCTTCGGGCCGGATATTTCCGCGGCGGTTTTTGCCCTGGGTTTTGCAAACCGTGCGGCGATGGCTTTCGGCGGGGTCCAGCCCGGTGATTACAAAACGGTGCTCAAGTACAACAAGGACCGTGTCTTTGCTTTTGTGAACGCTCTCGGGGAAGTCAACGCCGAATGGGCTGCGAATGCCGCGGGAGCCATCAACTGGGGCTTTCCGACCATAGCGGATACGGATATCCCCGAGATCCTGCCGACGGGAATCTGCACCTACGAACACGTCGTATCGAGTGTTCCCTACGAACAGATGACGGCCAAGTCCATCGAGGTCCGCGGGCTGAAGGTCAGCATCACGGAAATCCCCGTTCCCGTGTCCTACGGGCCGGCTTTCGAAGGTGAACGCGTTCGCAGGGATGATGTTTTCCTGGAATGCGGCGGCGGCAAGACACCCTGCTGCGAACTGGTCCGGATTGCGGACATGAATGCGGTGGAGGACGGCGCGGTCGAGGTGATCGGGCCCGACGTCAAGGATCTTCAGCCCGGCAGCAGGCTGCCCCTGGCGGTCGTTGTGGAAGTCGCGGGTCGGAAGATGCAGGAAGACTACGAACCCATCCTCGAACGGCAGATTCACCACCTGGTGAACTATGCCCAGGGGGTCATGCATATCGGGCAGAGGGACATCGCCTGGTATCGAGTCTCCAGGCAGGCGGTGGAGAAAGGCTTCACCCTCGAACACATCGGAAAGATCCTGCATGCCAAGTTCCACCAGGATTTTGGAGCGATTTTCGACAAGTGCCAGGTAAAGATCTACACGGATGAGGCCAGGGTCAAGGAGATTATGCCCATAGCACAAAAATCCTACAAGACTCGTGATGAACGCATCGAGGGCATGACCGATGAGGGAACGGAGACATACTATTCGTGCACGCTGTGCCAGTCTTTTGCTCCCACCCACGTGTGCGTGATCAG
Organism: Syntrophobacteraceae bacterium; assembly: GCA_013314815.1. GTDB lineage: Bacteria > Desulfobacterota > Syntrophobacteria > Syntrophobacterales > Syntrophobacteraceae > JABUEY01. The sequence continues at coordinate 3,836 of JABUEY010000100.1, read as the reverse complement.
TCCTGAGCGGACCGGGCTCTGCGGCGCCTATAACTGGCTGGACTGCAAGGCGTCATTCGAAATCAATCCCACCGGGCCTAACCAGCCCATACAGAAGGGGGAAACCCTCGATCCCGTGCTCGGGAACTGGAAGGGAGTCAATGATTTTGTCTACAAGGCTTCCCGCCAGTCCATTTCCAGCTACAATTTCTACAGCATCGTCTACGATCCCATGACCACTTGCGGATGTTGCGAATGCATCGCCGCCGTACTGCCCATGTGCAACGGCATCATGACCGTGAACCGCGACTTCACGGGCATGACACCCAGTGGAATGAAGTTCACCACGCTTGCCGGAACCATCGGTGGCGGCAACGTGACTCCCGGTTTCGTGGGACACAGCAAGTACAATGTCACTCAGAGAAAGTTTTGTGCAGGAGATGGCGGCATTCACAGGCTCGTCTGGATGCCCAGGATCCTCAAGGAGGAGATCAGGGAGCGGCTGGTCAGGCGTGGAGAGGAAATCGGGATACCGAATTTCATCGACATGATCGCCACGGAGGAGGAAGGGGTGACGGAAGACGAAGTTTATGCTTTCCTCGAGAAGGTGGGCCACCCGGCTCTGACAATGGAACCGATCCTTGGATAGCGCCCGGGGAGGGGGGATCGTGTCTCCCCTCCCTGTCCGGGTACTTTTCCAGGTTGAATGCGAACCGCGATGAGGGGAGAAACAGATGGGCTTGACCGGCATTCAGATTTTTAAATTACTACCTAAGACCAACTGTGGGGAGTGTGGAGTACCGACCTGCCTGGCATTTGCCATGAACCTGGCGTCGGGGAAGGCGGAACTGGACAAGTGCCCGTATGTATCGGATGAGGCCCGGGAAAAACTGGCCGCGGAATCGGCGCCGCCCATCCGGCCATTGACCGTTGGCTCAGGCGAGTATGCAGTGAAGGTGGGTGGTGAGACGGTCCTGTTTCGTCATGAGAAGACCTTCGTCAACCCGCCTGGTTTTGCGGCATCGGTCAGCACAAACGAAGACGATGCATCTGTGGCGGGAAAGATGGACAGATTCAAGGCCTGTCAGTACGACCGGGTGGGTCTCAAGTTGAGGCCTGAACTGTTCGCCGTGAGGGATGAATCGGGAGATGCCGCTCGGTTTGCCGCCCTGGCTGCGAAGGTGTCCGATGGTACCGGGGCTGGCCTGATCCTGATGTCGGAAAACGTCGATGCTTTGAAAGCAGCGGTTGCGGGCCTGAAGGAAAAGAAGCCGCTCCTCTACGCAGCCACTGCGGCCAACGCCGACGCAATGGGCCAACTTGCCGCTGAAGCAGCCTGCCCGCTGACGGTCAAGGGAGACGGAACCCTGGAAAGCGTCGTCGCACTCACGGAAAAACTTGCCGGTATGGGGCTCAAAGACCTGGTCATCGATACGGGCAGCCGGGAACTCAAGAAGGTCTTCGAACAGCAGATCCTGATCCGGCGCGCCGCACTGAAGGACCGCTATCGCCCCCTGGGCTATCCTACTATCATCCTGGCCGACGAAATGGCCGACGACCTCATGGAACAGACCCTGGTGGCCGCGACCTTTGTGGCCAAGTACGGGGGGCTGCTGGTGATGAGTGATTTTCAGGCCCACAGTATCTTCCCGCTTCTGCTCGAAAGACTCAATATCTATACAGATCCGCAGCGGCCCATGACCGCGGAGCAGGGGATCTATCCCATCAATAACCCGGACGAGAATTCCCCTGTCATGGTGACCTGTAATTTTTCGCTGACTTACTTCATTGTTTCGGGTGAGATCGAATCGAGCCGGGTACCCTCGTGGCTGTGTGTTCAGGATACGGAGGGACTGTCCGTGATGACGGCCTGGGCGGCGGGCAAGTTTTCGGGCGAGAGTGTGGGGAACTTCATCAACAAGTGCGGAATAAAGGATAAAGTCAATCACAAGAGCATCATCATTCCGGGGTATGCGGCAGGCATCAGCGGCGAACTCGAAGAGGAACTCGGCGGGTGGAACGTCATTGTCGGGCCGCGCGAGGCCAGTCAGCTGCCCAAGTTCCTGAAGGCCAGAAAGGCGCAGTAGACGAATCCGGTCTGCTTCAAATGGGCCGCTGCCCGCGGAATCAAGGCTGCTGCGGACATACGCATTGTATATCTCCCGTCCGAAGGAGGAAGATGGAATGAAGCTCATCGGTGAGAACCTGAACATTATGAGCAAGAAATACGGGAAGGCCCTCAAGGAGAAGGACGCGAAGACTCTCCAGGAACTGGCCGTCCAGCAGGCTGAAGCCGGCATGGACTGGATAGATCTCAATATCGGGCCGGCGGGCAAGACGGGTGAAGAACTCATGACCTGGCTGGTTCCCGTCGTGCACGAAGTGGTGGACCTTCCCCTTGCTCTGGACACCTCCAACATCAAGGCCATTGAAGCCGGTCTGAAGGCCCACAAGAAAGGCCGTCCCCTGATCAACTCCATTATGGTGAGGCCGGAACGGATGGATGCGCTGCTTCCTCTTGCGGCCCAGTACGATGCAGATTTTGTTGGGTTGCTCTGGGGGCCTGAAGGTATGCCAAGGGATGAAAACGAGCGTGGTGCCCTGTGTGCCGAACTGGTATTCAAGGCAACCGGTGAGTTCGGGATTGCACCGGAGAGGATCTATATCGATCCGATTCAGACACCGGTGAATGTTCAACAGATCCAGATCCTGAGTGTGCTCGAGTTCATGAAAATGTTCCAGGACATCGCGCTGGGATGCCGCAGCACCATCGGGCTTTCCAACGTGTCCAACGGGCCTCCCGAGCATCTCCGGTCCATTCTCAACCAGGTCATGGTCGTCCTTCTGAAAAGGCACGGACTGTACTCGGCCATTGTCGACTGCTTCGATACGATGCTGCACGAGGTGGCTCGAGGCAAGTATCCGGAACTCGAGGCTCTTGTCTGCAAGGTGGAGGACGGAGAACCCATAGACATGGGTTCCCTGTCAAAACAGGAAGCGGACTATGTCAAGACGGCCAAGGTGATCCTCGGCCACAACCTGTATTCCGATTCCTGGCTCGAGATTTAGGGGTTGTTTGATGCATGGGTCCCGTCCAGCTGTGAAGGCCGGGCCGTAGGACCCGCGCGGGGGCCCTTATTTATCCCCCCCTTACACGGCAGGCGTGAGGGGGGACATCTTTCTCGGGATCTACAGGGTCCGGGCGGTTCCTTTGCTTTCGAAGCGGATCGAGTACGGATTCCGACGGGGGTTGTATCGACCATACTGCTCCCGAAAACGCTGCTTTAACATCTTGAAGCTCCTGCAAAGTTGTGGATAATGAAAATCTGGACCCTGAACTTCTAAGTTGCCTGGAAACTCATATGATTACGGGAATCTCACGATAATTGGGGGGAGGAGTCAACCATGCCGGCGAAATACGTGTATTTTTTTGGAGAGGGGAAAGCGGACGGTAATGCGCAGATGAAGAATCTGCTTGGCGGGAAAGGGGCCAATATCGCCGAAATGGCAAAGCTCGGCATCCCCGTGCCCCCCGGGTTTACCATTACAACGGAGATATGCAACTACTACTATGAACATGGGGGAGCCTATCCGCCGGGGCTGACAGCGGAAGTCGAGGAGGCGCTCCACCGGCTCGAAGAGCTCATGGGGCGCAAGTTCGGAGACCCGGACAAGCCGCTGCTGGTCTCGGTAAGGTCTGGCGCGGCAAGCAGCATGCCCGGCATGATGGATACGGTGCTCAACCTCGGGCTGAACGACCACACCGTTCAGGGACTTGCGAATGAAACCGGGGACGAGCGGTTTGCCTACGACTGCTACCGCCGTTTCATAGCCATGTATGGTGACGTGGTGCTCGA
>JABUEY010000099.1 GCA_013314815.1 Syntrophobacteraceae bacterium | reverse complement strand
CATAGCCCTTTTCCTCCTGCTCTCAGGGCTACACTATACCACATAACCTTCCGATTTGCCTATTTTTTATTCCTATTAAACCATAAAAATCCACTCCCAGGCCCTACAATTACGACACAGTCTCGACAGCCGGTATCGGATTTTTCACAAAGAGGGTGGGACAAGATGGGTGCGCGACATCTGCAGGCGCGTCGGCACCGGTTCGAAATCACGCGGATTGATCCAGGGAACGATAGTCGATATCACCCAGCCGAAGAAGGCTGAGCAGGCACTGAAAGAGAGCGAGGAAAGGTATCGGCGCCTGGCCGAGGACATGCCGGCCATGATCTGTTCCTTCCTGCCGGACAGCACATTGACCTACGTGAATTCGGCGATCATCGGGTGGTTTGGAATGAGCGCCGGAGAAATGGTGGGCAAGCGGTTCCTGGATCTTCTGATCGACGAGGAAGAGCGTGAAAGGGAGCGAAACCACTGCCTTTCCCTGACTGTCGAGCAACCCGTCAAGACACACGAAATGCGTTGGGCGGCCGCGGACGGCACGGAGAAGTGGGTGCAGTGGACCACACGAGGGTTTTTCGACGAAAAGGGCCATGCCAGGGCGTTTCAGTCTTTCGGCCTCGACATCACCTACCGCAAAATGGCCGAAAAGACCCTGCGGGAAGCTCACGGCCGGCTGAACGATATTATCGAATTCCTGCCCGATGCGACCTTTGTAGTGGATCTCAACGGCAAAGTGATCGCCTGGAACAGGGCCATCGAGGAGATGACCGGGGTTCCCAAGTCCGAGATCATCGGAAAGGGGGACTATGCCTACGCCATCCCTTTCTACAACCATAAACGGCCCATACTCATCGACCTGGTTCTCCAACCGCAGGGCGAAATCGAGGAGAAGGAGTACGAACTGCTGCAGAGAAGGGGCCACACCGTGTTCAGCGAAGCGTATGCTCCTTATACGTATTGTGGCAAAGGCGCTCACCTGTGGGGAACGGCCTCCATGCTGCGCGATGAAATCGGTGAACCTTACGGGGCCATAGAATCCATCCGGGACATCACCGAGCGCAAACAGGCTGAAAAAGCCCTGGCCAGGCGCACCGAACTCCAGCAGCTGCTCATGCATCTCGCAACCGGGTTTGTAAACGTTCTCCTCGATGAACTCGATCAGGCCATCATCGATGCACTGGGATCCATCGGGCGATTCTGCAATGCCGATCGAGCCTTCCTTATTTCCTATGATTTCCAGGCCGGGGTGGGCTCGATCACACACGAATGGTGTGAAGACGGCATACCTGCCGACTGGGAGAGTTTTCAGAATATCCCCATACAGCCGTTTTCCGAGGTATTGAAGGCACACCTTCGTGGTGACCCAGTGTATGTTCCGAGAACCAGGGACCTGCCCGACGGAGGCTTTCTGCGTGAGATCCTGGAATCCTATGGCATCCGGACCCTCATTACCCTCCCACTGATGAATGAAAAGGAGTGCCTGGGTTGCATCGGTTTTGACTCGGTGCGCAAGGAGAAAGTGTGGGAGGACGTGGACGTTCTTCTGCTGAAGGTGCTGGCCGAACTCCTGACAAACGCGGAAGTCCGCCGCAGAACGGAAGCCGCACTGCGGGAGAGCGAAAGCAAGCAGAGGTTTCTTGCGGAACAAAACCGGCTGCTGAGCAGGATTTCGATCTCATTGGCCGAAGCGGAAACAGAAAAGGAAATCATGCGGATCATTGCCGAATCGTTCAAGCATCTAAACAATGCAGTGGCCGCATCCATGGCCAAATACGATCCGAAGACAAAAGAACTCGTGCCCGTCTATTTTTCCATTGATTCCGAACTGCAAGAAGAGATTGGAAATATCTTCGGACATTCTCTTTTTTCATTTCGCTTTCCGGTAGACCTTTCACTCAAACAGATCATGATCAGCCAGGGCATTCTCCGGACGCACTCTTTCGAGGAACTCAGCTGGGGAGCCATAGACAAGAAAACATCCGACCTGCTCAAGGCTCGATTCGGCATAGAGCAAATAGTGGCCATCGCCCTGCACTGCCGCGACGAACTGGTCGGAACGACAGTGGCCTACCTTTCCGGGGCCAGGCTCCCACTGCCCGATGAGGTGCTGAAGACCTTTGGCTATATGTCCGGTCTGGCTCTTTCCCGAAAGCGGGCGGAGGAAGAACGGATCGAGATGGAGCGCAGGGTTCTGCACGGGCAGAAGCTCGAGAGTCTCGGCGTACTGGCGGGAGGCATTGCTCACGATTTCAACAACCTCCTCGCTGCAATGCTGGGCAACCTGGATCTTGCTCTTCTCGATCTTCCGCCGACTCTGCCCGCCAGGAAGTTTATCGAAAATTCGATGAAAGCCACCCGTCATGCAGCGGAACTGACGCGCCAGATGCTGGCGTATTCTGGGCGGGGGCGGTTTGCGTTGAGCCGGTTGAGCCTGAGCGGGCTGCTGGAAGACAATGTCCACATGCTGAAAGTGGTCATGTCCAAGTCCGTCTCCCTGCAGGTGAAACCGGCGAAGAACCTTCCCGATATCCTTGCCGATCCCGGGCAGATCCAGCAGGTCATCATGAACCTGTTGACCAACGCATCGGAGGCGATTGGAGAAAAAAGTGGTATTGTGAGCGTTTCGACGGGGGCGGCGTATTGCGACGACGTTGTGCTGGGTGAAAGCCTGATCGATGAAAAACCTCCTGCGGGGCGTTTCGCATACATCGAAGTTGCTGACACCGGCTGTGGTATGAGTCCGGACACCCTGCAGCGGCTTTTCGATCCTTTCTTTACGACGAAATTCGTGGGAAGAGGCCTGGGAATGTCGGCGGTGCAGGGGATTGTAAGAGGGCATCACGGCGCGATACTTGTGAGAAGCGAGGTTGACAGGGGAACTGCCATAAAGGTCCTGTTTCCCGTATGCAAGGATCCTGCTGTCCCCGGTCCGCCGGGTCCCCGGGTCGCCGATGCTGAAGATGCAGCCGATGTGACCCTTTCTGGAACCATTCTGGTTGTGGATGACGAGGAAATGGTGCTGACCCTTTGCAAAGCGATGCTGGAGCGGATGGGATTCCATGTCTTGACGGCTGTCGACGGAGAAGATGCTGTTCGTGTCTTTCGTGAGCGGGCCGATAAAATCTCGTGCGTCCTGCTGGATCTCACCATGCCCAAAATGGACGGCGAGGCGGCCATGCACGAGTTGCGCCGCATCAGGGAGGATGTCAAAATCATTCTTTCGAGTGGTTATGACGAACAGGAGATCAGCAGGCGTTTTACGGGAAATGCGCCTGCCGGTTTCATTCAAAAGCCTTATCTTTTCGGCAAGCTTCGGTATGAACTGGAGAGGGTTTTGAAGGCCGGAATCGCCGAACTGCCCTGAAAGGCCGGAACGACTCGATGTCCAGGCAGGTGAGGACGGGGGCGCGAGCCTCGTTCGAGGTGCGGATGCCCTGGCATGGAACCCGCCGGCTGACCGTTCAGAAACAGGGCTTCCACCTTTCAATACCATTCCGCATTGGCAGGATACAAGACAATGAAGAAGACTCTCTCGCCAGGCCCTCGGCATCAAACGCCGGCTGAAGAACTGGCCAACAGCGTGAGCCATGGAGTCGGGCTTGTGGGGGCTCTCATCGGGGCGCCGGTGCTCCTGGCATCCGTTTTTCGAAACGGGTCAGCCCGGGACATCGCAGGTGCCGGCGTTTTTGCCGGGACCATGATCCTTCTATACCTGGCGTCAACTCTCTATCACGCGCTTCGCGGTGAAAGAACGAAACGCATCCTTCGCATGTTCGACCACGGGGCGATTTTTCTGCTCATCGCAGGAACGTATACACCCTTCACCCTCGGCGTCCTTCGCGGTGCCTGGGGCTGGACCCTGCTCGGACTCATATGGACCCTGGCGATTCTCGGGGTGATCATGAAGGCCACCGGAGGCATGCGGCATCCGCGTCTTTCGACGGGCCTGTACCTGGCGATGGGGTGGCTGGCCGTCATCGCCGTTCGTCCGCTGTGGATCGGCATGCGGCTCGAAGGGCTGCTCTGGCTGGCGGGAGGCGGACTCGCGTACACGGGAGGAGTCGCCTTTTATTCCGCAAAACACGTGCGATACAGTCATCTTGTCTGGCACCTTTTCGTGGTTTTGGGAACTACCTGCCACTACTTCGCCGTGCTATGGTACGCGGTTTGATATCCGAGACCGGAAGCGACCCCGGGCAATGCAAGGGAATGACGTAGCAGGAATGACGTTGTATTGCTATCGATCCTTTGCGTGAAAAGCACCGGGGTACTCGTTTGCCGGATGAGCCAAAAGCAACAGAGGCACTCGTTATCCGGGTGAACGTGGAATTGCAGGGTTCGCTGCAGAATGGGGATAACCGGAGAGGCACAGGCGGACATGAGGAATTCAAGGCATTCAAGACGGACCGGGAAGCGCCTGCTATTCCTGACGGCGGTTCTGTTCATTGCAGTGGGTGGCTCTTGTTCTTTCCCGGCCCCTCCGCCGTTCGATGAAACGAAATGGCGACTCGATGTCGAGCGGACTCAAACTTCGGATCTGTACGCCCCGCATTTCAAGGACGGCAAATTCTTCAACCCGTGGATGAGTTCCCCGCATGGGGGCTTCGTGCGGTTTATGAGGTGGAAGCTTGGCTGCAGGAGCAGTTACACGGAGGAAGAAGAAAGCCACAAACCTGGATTTGTCCCTTACCTCAGCAGCCGCATGGAATCCGCCGGAAGCGGTGATTACATCGCCTGGATCGGCCATGGCACGTTCCTGATCAAGATCAACGGAGAATTCTGGGTAACCGACCCCATCCTGACCGACAGGGCACTCCTGCCCAGGAGGAAGACTCCGCCTGCCATGACCATCGAAGAGATGGCGGGTCTGCCGGGGCGTTTGAATATCGTCATCAGCCACAATCATTACGATCACCTGGATGCGCCGACCATCCGGGGACTGCCGGCAGATGCACGGGTGTTCGTGCCTTTGAGACTCAAGGATTACGTGCGTGGACTCGGCAAGCCGCGCGTGGAAGAACTCGACTGGTGGCAGGAAATAGACTGCGGGAACGGAGTCAGGATCATCTGCCTGCCCGCTCAGCACTGGTCGAGGCGAATTACGCAGTCGACCAATTCGACCCTCTGGGCGAGTTACCTTCTGGTTTCAAACAGAACGACCATCTATTTCGGCGGCGACAGCGGCTATTTCCTGGGATACCGTGAGATCGGCCGCCGGTTTCAGGGTATAGATTATGCCCTGCTGCCCCTTACGGCCTATCATCCCCGGTGGTTCATGCACTACGCCCACACCGATGCAAACGAGACGCTCGATGCCTTTGAGGACCTGGGAGCCAGGTTTCTTATTCCGACTCAATGGGGGACATTCCGCCTCGGGGACGAACCCATAGGCTATCCCGCCCTCGACCTCCACCGAGCCGTACAGAAGCGTGGCCTCGATGCATCGAGAATACGGATCATGGACCTGGGACAGATCGTTCCCGTTGAACCACAGCTCAAGCCTTGAGGGGTTTACCGACTCGATGATTGTCATCTTTTTCCACTATTGCGAACGGTTACAGGTTACGGAGCGTTCTTTCAATCATTGACGGTCCCGGCAGGGTATGCTATCCCCAAAACCTGGGATCCGTAACTATCGAGGGCTGCGCCGGCAGTCCCCGGCTGCTGTGCACCTCCACAAAGGAAACAGCTATCCGCCATGGCAGAACAAGCATCGAGCCTGCACCGTTTCTCAGTGTTCTTCCTGCTGCTCCTGATGATCGTCATCGCTTCCGAATCGGTGACAGCCGACACGGTGCCCCGCCCTTTCTTCCTGATGGGTGACGGATACATCCACATCAGGAACTCGAAGAGCGGCGAAGAGGCGCGGGTGAATCTTCTTCACCCCGACGGGTCGCTCAACAGGGAAAGTCTTGCCGAAATAGACAAGGTTTTCGGTTTCCCCACCGGTGAAAAGGAAGACAACATCTGTCCCCGGCTGATCTTCATGCTCGACTATTTTTCCGACCTTGTGGCTCATGGGAAAGCCATCAACATCGAGTCGGGATACCGCAGCCCTGAATACAATGCCAAACTTAGGAACAAAGGCGGCAATGTTGCGAAAACAAGCATGCACATGGACGGCAAGGCCCTGGATTTCAACATCGAGGGAGTGAGCGGCAGGGAGTTGTGGGAATTGATCAAGAGCAGGGAATGCTGTGGAGTCGGGCATTACGGGGGGGCGAACGTCCACCTGGATTCGGGAAGGCCGAGGTTTTGGGAGGCTTCGACATCCAAGGTGCGAACGGGGGAGAGTGACTTCAACCGCTACATCTATCTTTCAACGGAATATGACCGATACAGGCCCGGCGACAGGGTGCGGCTTTCCTTTTCTTCGGTGAGCGACTTCGGGTTCGGGATCAGCAGGGCAGCCGCCGTTGTGGAGGATTCCGAAGGGCAGAACAGGTCTTTCCCGGCCTGGATCCATGTCCGGGACGATGCGTCGTGCGAGTTGATCGCAGACCGCGACTCTTCACGCTTTGTTCTCCTTGAACTCCCTCCTGATCTTCATGCGGGTCGGTACAGGATCCACGTCGATTTCTGCAACAGGCCCTTCGAACAGATGCCGATGAAGACCGTTTCAAATCAAATCGAACTGATCGGTAAGGAGATGAATCGGTGAGCGTCTTCCGATCTCCAGATTTTACGGATTTTACCATGGACGAATTGGACGTTTTGGTTGTCGGGTCCGGAACGGCGGGACAGACGGCTGCATACGATTTGCGGGAGGCCGGGTTGAAGGTCGCTGTGGCGGAGAAAAGCGACCGACCGGGGGGAGTCTGTGCTTTGCACGGCTGCCAGCCCAAGAAGTGGTTTTACGAGGTCACGGAAACCATCGCCCGATGCAGGCACCTGGAGGGAAAAGGGATCGATGCGGTGCCGGGAGCATCCTGGGCCGACGCACTGGAACAGAAGAACGCCTTCACATCCGCGGTCCCGGATCGAACCGTCAAAGGTTTCAAAAACGCGGGCATCACATATCTTCCCGGAGATGCTCGATTTCTTGGCCCGGATTCCATCGAGGTGGCCGGGCGGGTGCTGCATCCCCGGTTTATCATCCTTGCCACGGGAGCCAGGCCGATGCCGCTGGCCATGGAAGGTTCCGAACACATCATTACCAGCACCGATTTTCTTGAACTGACCCGACTGCCCGAGAGCATCCTCTTTGTCGGAGGAGGTTTCATTTCCTTCGAATTTGCTCACTTTGCAGCCAGGCTCGGCCCCCGGAATATTCGAGTCAGGATTATGGAGGTCGGGAACAGGCCCCTCGGACCGTTCGATTCGGAAATGGTCGAACTGCTGGTCGAAGCGTCCTCCGAAGAAGGGATAGAGGTCCTGTCAGGCGTTCAGATCGCGTCCATCGATCAGTTCTCCGGCGGGTTCAGAGTTCATACGAGAGGCGGTGATCTCCTGGATGCCGACCTCATCGTTCACGGTGCCGGGAGGGTGCCGAATATCGAGGATCTGAATCTCGATGCGGCGGGTATCGAATACTCCGCCCGCGGAATCGCCGTGGACAGCGGTATGCGTACGTCCAATCGCGGAGTCTTCGCCATCGGGGACTGCGCGGCTACGGTTCAGCTTGCGCGGGTCGCCGATTTCGAAGGCTACGTGGCGTCGGAGAACATCCTGGCGGATCTCGGCCGTGGGGAGAGGACGACCATCGACTACGAAGCCGTCCCGGCCATGCTCTTCACCTATCCTCAGTACGGCATGTTGGGGAAGACCGAAGACACACTGAAGAAGCAGAACATTGCCTACCGAAAAAGCTTCGGGAAAAACCTCCGATGGCCCACCTACCGTCGAGTCGGCATGAAACATGCCGCGTACAAGATCCTGGCGGGGGAGGACGGGAGAATACTGGGAGCCCACATCCTGTCGGACAATGCTTCCGGGCTGATCGGTTTGATCCGCCATGCCATGATCAACGGCATCGCCGTGGGCGATCTGCACCGGCAGAGTATCATGAGCCCTTATCCCACGCGGGAAAGCGACCTGGTTTACATGCTGAAGCCGCTGGTGTCCCGGACATCCTGAAGAACGGTTTCGCGGTTTACGTTCCATAGCCGGGCGGATCGAACCTGCAATTGAAGCAAGCGGAGTCGATATGAAACTCATCTTCAGGGATGCGAACTTCATAGACGTGAAAACGGGTTCCATTGTGACGGGCCGCTCCCTGGTGGTGGTGAACGGCGTTATCACCGACGTGACTTCGAGGCCCGGCAGGGGGGAAAGCGTGTCGATGAATGGCGGCTTCGTCCTGCCGGGGTTGATGGACGCTCACGTGCACCTGGTGTGGGAAGGGCAAAGTGATCCCAACCGGCACACGCTGTCGGAAGCCGTGCCGATGACGGCCTTACGGGCGGTGAGGAGTGCCTGGCGAAACCTCTGCGGGGGAGTCACCTTCGTCAGGGATGTTGGAGGCCCCCACCAGGTGCCGGTGTCGCTTGCACGGGCCGTGGATGCGGGAATCGTCGACGGCTGCGGAATCCTCGCCGCCGGGGCGCCGGTGTGCCAGACGGGCGGGCACGTCCACACCATGTGCCGGGAGGCGGACGGCCCCGACGAGGTGAGAAAGGCGGTGAGGGAACAGATCAAGAGTGGAGCCCACCTCGTGAAGCTCATGTGCTCGGGGGGAGCCTATACCGAAGGAGAATCCATTCATGCCGTGCAGTTTACGGTAGACGAGATTCGCGCTGCCGTCGAAGAGGCTCACGTTTCCGAACGGAGAACAGCGGTCCACGCACTGCCCGAGCAGGCGATACAGAACTGCCTGGAAGCGGGAGCCGATACCATCGAACACGCCGTGTTTCTGAGTGACCGGAATATCGAAACATTTTGTAAGACGAACGCCTTTATGGTCCCGACGCTCGCTCCCTACTATCTCATGGCGGTTTACGGCCTCGAAAGAGGTGTCCCGAAATATGCCGTCGAGAAATCCAGGGACGTGATGGAGCATTACGCGGATTCTCTCCATAGAGCCGATTCCGCTGGAGTGCGGCTTGCCCTGGGTACGGACGCCGGTTCACCGGCGCTGCCCCACCCCGCTGTGCCTTTTGAATCCTGGCTCTGGACTGCGGTGGCCCGACTCGAACCCCTCAAAGTACTGAGAGCCGCCACTTGGGGAAGCGCCCGCGCTCTCGGCCTGGAAGATAAAGCCGGACATCTCGATCCCGGGTGTGCCGGGGATTTTGTGGCCTATGGTTCGAATCCGCTCGAAGACATCACGGTTCTGCATGCTCCCCGGGCCGTATTCAAGGCAGGGCGCAGGGTTGCCGGCGGTTCATCCACCTGGTCTCAAATCTATCTCGGCAAAAACAAAACCCGCCTGTAGCCTGCCCGGAAATTCCTCCCGGCCTGTCGTCATAGCTCCGCATTCCCGCCCGCCCGACGTGTCGGCCTGGACTGAGTGAATGCCGCTTATTGCCGAAAGTCTTCGGCATGATTATCGTCCATGAATCAAAAGCCTTGTACGTTTTCGAAGAAAAGTTTTCCTGCTTCGATTACCGTTTTTCAAACCCGAATTCCAGGAAAGAAGACGATCATGTGGTCACTCAAGGATCTGCAGGGCCGGCGGGAAATCATTGACCGAATAGACTGGGATATGACTCCGGAAAAAGCCGTGGAAACCTTCCTCGAATGGGGGACCGGGTGGTCCCGTAAGGGGGATTTCGTTCAGTATCATGATCAGGAGTCCCTCTATTTTGTGGTCTACGACTGGGAGCAACCGCCTCAGGTGACTCTTATCCGAAGGGACATCCACGAAGCGGAGGAACTCGCCAAGATCGTCGTACCGGCGGAGATGGCAATCGAGGCGGTGCGGGAAGCCGGGCGAAAACCCGGTGTCGGTGTTTATGCCATCAGCGACAGGTTGAAGGAATGGCTGAAGAAAGAGCTTGGCTGCTAGTTCGCGGTTTTTCGGAATGCCGAAGCCGAATGCAGACCTGGATCGCTGTTGTGTGAATGCGCTTTGCACCGCGCTGCAGGGATGCTGAAACAGGGAGCCGCTGAACGCGGGAAGCCCGCCGGCGGGGTCTCTTGGGGTTGCGGGAAATGGACGTGGCGTGTATGATCGATTTCCTCAACCGACCTGAATCGTGTGCCTGGGGCATCGTGTTGCCCTGGAAGACCGGGAATTTCCTGTATCCGGAGAATGAAAAGAACCGCCCTCAACCAGCGGCTTTCTCGTTCGTATACCTTCCTGGATCGGGCTTTAAAGGTTCTTCCGGCAAAAGGTTCTTCTCATAAAACGGCTACCCGGACAGTTGTGGCACAAAAGTGAAATACACCCGCAACAACGTCATTTCCTCAACAATGTGACTCCCTCAACACCGTCATTCCCGCACGGGAATCATCCATGCAACGGGTTGCGCCCCGTTGCATGAAACTTTGCTTGCTTTGCGAGTCTGATTCGTTTTTTATGTGAGGTACGCATATGATCGAAGAGTGCAGGCGCGCATAGGGCACAAGAATCCTGCCGTGGCTGTCGCGCATAAGATCCTGGCGATTGTTGCCATCTGTTCACTGAGGGCACGACACACGATGATGGCCGCTGCAATCGCCTCAGCCGAAAACAGGAGGATCGCCGATTTGAAAAGGCCCTGTCCACGCTGCAGCTGCTCGGGTAATCAGGTACGACTGACCCGCGTTGCGTGAACAGGTGTCACAATAACCGTACTGAATCATCGGTTTCTTGGACATTCACCATCTGCATTTGCCGAAAGGAAGGATAGAGGCAATGAATGTCGTTTTCGTTTCTCCGAATTTTCCTCCCACCTACTTTCATTTCTGCACATCCCTGCACCGGGCGGGGGTGAATGTGCTGGGTATCGGAGATGCCCACTATGATCAACTGCGCCCCGAGCTTCGGGACGCTCTGACCGAATACTACCGGGTGGAGACGATGGCCGATTACGGTGCCATGCTGCGTGCCTGTGGCTACTTTACTCACAAGTACGGCAAAATCGACCGCATCGAATCGCACACGGAATTCTGGCTCGGGATCGACGCACAGCTGCGCGAGGACTTCAACGTATTCGGGCAGAGGCCGCGGGATCTGGAATCCAACCGCCGCAAGACGGGCATGAAAAGGCGGTTCGTGCAGGCGGGCATACCCTGCGCTGAAGGAATGCCGGCGGAGGACAGCGAGGAAGTACGCCGATTCGCGTGGAGGTACGGCTATCCGCTCATCTTCAAACCGGACCAGGGAGTGGGCGCAGGAGGCGCTTTCAAGGTTTCAGGGGACGAGGAGCTCGAGGCGGCCCTCGAGAACCTGCCGGAAGGCTACGTGGTGGAACGGGCTCTGCAAGGAGATCTGCTCAGCTTCGACGGGCTCACCGACCGCCGCGGAAAAATCGTCTTCTGGACAGTCCATCATTTTTCCGGTGGCATCATGGAAACGGTCAACGAACGGCGTCACCTGCACTATTATTCCTACCGCGACCTGCCGGAAGGGATCGTGGAACTGGGAAGACGGGCCGTTGCCGCCTTCGAAGTCCGGGAGCGCTTTTTTCACGTGGAGTTCTTCAGGGAAGATTCGGCGAAATATTTCGCGCTGGAAATCAATGTCCGGCCTCCAGGCGGCTTCACTCTGGACATGATGAACTATGCCTGCGATATCGATCTCTTTCAGTGGTGGGCGGATCTTGTGGCGCACGACCGGACAGATTTCCGCTTCGAACGGAAGCATCATGTGGCTCATGCCTCCCGGCGCAACGGAATATCCTACCGGCTGGATCACGACAAACTGCTGGAGGAGCTCGGCCCTCTGGTGGTTGCTCACATGGAAATCCCCCAGGCATTGAGCGATGCGATGGGCGACTACGCATATCTCTTGAGATCCCCCGACCTCGAACAGATACAGGCAGCTGTTTCCACAGTGGAAGAGACGTCTGAAGGGTAGGAAGGTGCGGGCGTAACGGCACATGAATCTATGCAGGGCGATACCGAGCCGTCTTGGAGAAGTATCAGCCGGGTGAAGAGAAGATGGAGTTGCAGGCGAATGTCAGGCGCCTTGAGCGTCTTCGAGAAGCCAGGGCAGAATACCGGGCAGGCGGGCCTGCCATGCTTCTTCGTTATGAAAATGGCCGGGTATTATTCTGTAGCGGAGTTCATGGTCTCCCAGCCCGAGGCCTTTCAGATGGCGGTAGAAGGCCGTTGTGGCCTCGACGTAATCCAGGTGTATATCGTAGTACCAGTAGCGTTCGAGTTCGCCCGTGTCCATGTAGATCTTGCACCAGCGGCCCGTGGGGCGATCCCACAGGCGGAAGATTTCGCGTCCCGACCACATGACCGAAGGGGATAGAGCTCCGATGCGCCCGAAAACGTCGGGATGTGTCCTGCCGAGCACCAGGCTCATCAGGCCTCCGAGACTTGCCCCCATGACGCCGGTCCAGTGAGGTTCCCCGAGGGTCCTGAAATTCGAGTCGATACAGGGCTTGAGGTGTCCTACGAGAAAGTCCCTGAACAGCCAGCCCCGGCCTTCGGCTCCCACTGCCGGTTCAGGCCATGGGACATATTCAGCGAAGCGATCGGGCAGATGGTCGACGGCCACGATGATCCAAGGACGGATGCGCCCTTCGGCGATGAGCCGGTCCATGGCGGTGTTGGCGCACCATGTGTGATAGAGAGCCGATTCCGGGTGGTTGAAAACGTTTTGCCCGTCCATCATGTACAGCACGGGAAAGCGGGTATCCTTCGACTCGTGATAGGCATCGGGAAGGTAAATGCGCAGGGTCCTGTGGGTGCCTTCCGGGATGGAAACAAAGTCACGGATGATCTGGATATTGCTCATGAGTGCTCCAGTCAGAACAGGTACGATGCTTGATGGAGGGTCAGGGAACCCGGTTTGGTGCCTGAGGGAGGAGCCGCCTGGTGCGTCTAAGTTCCGGGGGAGGCGTGCAGAGTATCTCCAGGCAAGCCGCTGTCACCGGGTGTTGCAGGCGAAGGCGTACCGCATGAAGCAGGTAGCCGCAATCTCCGGGCAAGGCGGTCGTGGACTCGCTGAATCCCCCTCCCGTGGTGTAGAGCGGATCTCCGACGAGCGGATGTCCCGCTGCGGCCAGGTGGACGCGTATCTGGTGAGGTCTTCCCGTTTCGATGCGGACCTCCACCAGCGAAGCCCTGGAACGGCGTTCGAGAACGATGACTCGGCTGAGGGCGAATTTTCCCTCGGGGCTTGCGGCATGAATCGTTCCGAGTCGTGGGTGTGGCACGGGACCGATGCGGGTGTCGACAAGAAAGCTGTCGTTTCCCGGCAGACCCGAGGCCAGAGCACGGTAGATCTTGGTCACCTCTCTTCTTCTCATGGCCGCGCAGACGCCGGATTTCGCCCTTCTGGTCCGGGCGAAAAGGACGATTCCCGACGTGCCCCGCCCAAGGCGATGCAGCGGGGTGGCTTCGGGGTATTTACCGCGTACCAGGGCCAGAAGGGTATTTTCGAGGAATCCGCCCGCAGGGGCCGTCGGCAGCCCGGCGGGTTTTGCAACCGCAAGCAGGTCATTGTCTTCGTAAAGGAGTTCGTAAGCCCGGGGAACATCTGGTTCCTCCCAGGGAGGACGCCTCCAGACCAGCCACACGCCCGGTTCGAGAACGACGCCGGGATGGGCCTGCACGCCGTTCAACAGGATTTCGCCTTTATCCAGCCGGCTTTTCCAGTCCTCTTCCGAAGAATGGCGATACCTGGATGCAAGAAAGGCCGGTACGGTAAGGCCGGCATATCGACCGTGTATCTGAACCCGGTATTCGAATCCACCGTTAAGAGGCAATCCTGATCCTTTTGCCCCGCCTGTTGCTCCAGGGCGTCATTTCTTGTTCTTCAGAAGGGCATCGAGGCCGGCGAAAGCCTTGTAGGACGTGGACGGCTTTTCGGGTTCACGACCGGGTTCCGCATCGTCGTACCATTGCTCATCCACATACCGGGAATGCTCGTTGTCGTGGCAGAAAAGGCACAGCAGTTCCCAGTTGCTCCCGTCGGGCGGGTTGTTGTCGTGGTTGTGGTCCTTGTGATGCACCGTAAGTTCACGCAGGCGCTTGCCCGAGAATTCGCGCCCGCATCGCGCGCAGATCCAGGGGAAAAGCTTGAGTGCGCGTTCCCGGTAGGTCTTCTCCCTGCGGCGGGCCTCGGCCAGAACCTGGTCCATACTTTCACCCCCTGACGGCGTTCTCCTTGTCGACATGCGGGTCACCTCCCAAGCTGAATGAAGACAATCATCATATCCATTTTATCACGCTGCAATCACCTGTGGAATCGAATCCTGAATCTGCCGATTCTTTCAGGTTCTCCTGATAAAACGCGCACCCGGACACTTGTCGCACAAAAGTGGAATACATTCCACACCGCCATTCACACCATTACGTCATTCCCACCACACCGTCATTCCCCCCTCGCAGCGTCATTCCCACGAAGGCGGGAATCCAGAAAAGGCAACCCTGCATGACGTAACAGTTTAAGGACATGGGAAAATGCCCATATAAGTGGAAGACAAGATGGATAGAGCAGGGAAATCCCGGGTGGTGAGATCTTCATGCCGCGATTCGCGCATAGACTGGATTTCCGCCTTCGAGACCGTGTCGTATCGATTTATAACATTCGAGTTGGCGCGACGGCTATCCACCAGATGCCCAAGGGCGAGTTGGTTGATTGCCAAATCCAACCACCGGCAGGCGAGGAGAAGTCTGCAAGATGCTT
>JABUEY010000098.1 GCA_013314815.1 Syntrophobacteraceae bacterium | reverse complement strand
AGCCATAGCCCTTTTCCTCCTGCTCTCAGGGCTACACTATACCACATAACCTTCCGATTTGCCTATTTTTTATTCCTATTAAACCATAAAAATCCACTCCCAGGCCCTACAATTACGACACAGTCTCCTTCGCGGAAATGAAGCTGTTGCGGGTGTATTCCACCTGTGTGCGACAACTGTCCGGGTACGCGTTTGCCGGAAGAACCGAAAATAAAGCCCTTTTTCCCGTATAGCAAGGGGCTCAAGCCTCGCCTTTCAGCCCGGCGGGATGCGCTTGCGGCACGAAACCGTGTTACTGCGACAGGCCGCGGAAGTCTTCAGTGGCCTCGTCGACCTGCGCGGGATTCGCTCTCGGCTTCGACATCGGGGGAATGTTGTGGGATGGGGAAATGGCGGGAAGCGCCTCACATCTTTTCGGTTCGGATCCTACCTGGAAATGCCGGCCGCACAAGAACTGTTTGGCCGAGGTTTCCCATCGAACCCGGGCTGCGGTTTGTCGTCGTGCAGCAGGCCGACGGCGTCGGAACGACATCGGGCGCAGTGTTGCATCTGCGGCACAAAAGCCTGAGCGGATCGGCGCAGGCGGGCCATGAGGCTGCTGGATGGGGGGGGCGTGCAGGCCAGGGAAGTTCCCGCGACGGGGATAACTCCGATCAGATTCATCCTGTCCACCTTGAAAACGGACACCTTCCTGGCGATATCGATCACGTGTTCGTCATTCACACCCGGGATGACGACGGTGTTCACCTTGACGGAAAATCCCCCTGCCCTGAGGCCTTCGAGGGCCTCCATTTGCCTGTCGAGGAGCATTGCCGCCCCTTCGCGGCCATGCAGGGCGGGTTCCTGCCCCACCCACCGGTATATTCGGCTTCCGATGTCCGGGTTCACGGCATTGACGGTGATGGTGATGAAGCCCACACCGAGCGTTTTCAGTTCCTTGAGGTAGGGAGCGACATTGTATCCGTTGGATGAGACACAAAGGAGGATGTCCGGGAAAGCGCGCCGGCACGATTCGAGAGTGAGAAGGGTTGCGTCCGGTGTGCAGAATGGGTCGCCCGGGCCTGCGATCCCCGCGACGGAGAGGCAGGGCATGCGTGACATTGCGGATTTCAGGCGGTCGACGGCTTGTGCGGGTTCGAGCAGTTCGCTGGTGACCCCCGGCCTGCTTTCGTTGACACAGTCATGCTTCCTGCCGCAGTACGAACATTGAATGTTGCACGCGGGAGCCACGGGGAGATGAATGCGTCCGAATCGGGTTCCCGCATCCGCACAGAAACAGGGGTGGCGGTGAAAGGCTGATCCTCCGGCTGGATGGCCACCCATTCAGGACGACTTCCTCATGCCGAACCGGATGGCGTCTTCGGGGCACGCACCCAGGCAGTCCCCACAGTTCGTGCAGTTGGCTTCCGCGGGCCGGGTTCCCATTTCACAGACCTTCAGACATGCATCGCAGTCGGTGCAATCGGAGGTCTTTCGGAAACCGAAGATGGAGATGCGCTTCAGAATCTCGATCAATCCGCCGGTCGGGCAGGCGAAGCGGCACCACGCATTGGAGACGGCAAGGCCGAGAACAAGGAATCCCAGCACGAAGAAGGTGCGCACGAGCCAGAGAATCCCGGAATGTTCGAAGGTGAGGACAACGGAATGGAAGAATTCACCCACTCGAATGGGAACGTTTTCGCGGGACTGCCCGAGGGAAAAGTAAACATAGACGGCGGCCGCCAGTCCCGCGCAGGTTCCCCATGGAGCGAAACGAGTGAGGATGTTTCTCGCGCGCAGCTTGAAGGGAGCCGCTTTGCCCAAAATCTGGTTGACGAATCCACCCGGGCAGATCCATCCGCAGAAAGCCCGCCCGAAAAGGATTACCGTCACGGGAAGGAGCAGCCAGAATCCCCAGAAAACGGTGGTCAGACGGCCGTGGCAGGTGATCACCGGACAGTTCTGACAGCTGATGTACGGGACAACAAAGGGACATCGAAAAATGCCGTAAAACGACCACTGGCCCAGCAGGGTGATGAATGCCACCTGGCTCAGCCTGCGCCAGGCGGTCAACCGGGCCGGGGTTCCGGTCCTGTCTTCGGAATCGGGTATGGGTATGGTAACAGCGGATTCCCGGCTAGACATCTTTTACCCCCAGTTTGTCGATCATGGCGCGACCCTTGTCGGAAAGAACCGAGATGAATCCAGCGAGTTCGAAAAAGGCCTGACCCTCGGGCGAGGTGATGTATTCGACGTAGTCGTCGGCCAGAACCCGGTCCCGCGCGTGTCTCATGACTCCGATGGTGAAGGTCAGCGGTGGAGGCGGGAAAAACTCTTCGGGAACGGAGAGAATCTCCACCCTGTTTTGAAACGCCGGCATTCGAGTGAGCCTCAATTCGACGATGGACACATCCCCCCTTCCCTCCACGATGTCCTCCATGGTCCGCTGTACACAGCTTCCCAGAGTCACCGCATTCTTCATGGCTCCTTCAAGAATTCCCGCCTTGGTGAGCACCACCTGGGCCGCCTGGCCTCCAGGGGGAGAAGCGTCTGGAGCGAGCACGACGCGCACTCCCGGTCGGGCCATGTCCTGGATCTTCTCGATTCCCGCCGGATTGCCGCGGGGAGTGACCATGACATAGCTCGTGAAGCAAAGCGGCTTGAAATAGACCATTTTGTCGGCCTGCCTGAGCTTCTTTGCGAGCTCGAGAACCCGGCCTCCGAAAACTTCCGTCGTGGCGCCGCCGAGCAGCGACTTGCCCAGCGCTGCGGCAAAGGCCCCCGTGTAGCTGATCTTCACCCCGGTTCTCTTTTCATATGCTTCGTTGGCGGGGATGAACGCCTCGGCAAGGCCGCCGCAAGACCATACCTGCAGATGGTCGCTGCTGAACCGGGTGGACGCTCGACCCGCCGAAGGCAGGGCGACAGCAAGCGAGGACAGCAGGGTCGTCTTCAAGAAGCGCCTCCGCTCATGGACTTTCGAAGGATCCGTCATCGGTGATCTCCTTTTAAGCAACGAAACCGGCAAACCGCTTCCGTTGCTTATCACCGGGCGTTCACTCTGTCCAATCGGTTTTCCCAAGTAGCCGGGGCGGAAATCATAGAAAGTATCGATTTAACAAATTGAACGTATTATGGATAAATATCCCGTGAGGAGGTACTCGTTGAGACTCTATTTCGTTTGTCCGTTTACGGGGACTGGATTTTGGGAGTCCCGGTGGGAGCTGCAGGGAAGGCTGCGTGTTGAAGCGGACGCATCGGGGGGCAGGCGGGTTGCCGGCAGTGTAGAGGTGAACTGTCCTGTTTGCAAGGACCGCCACGAGTACAGGGTGGAGGATCTGGTGTGTGCGCTGTCGCGGGTTGAACCGGAGAGTGAATTCAATTAAGGAGGAGAATGTGCAGCAGGGCAGAAACATTTTTTCAACCACGACGGGGATCATTCTGGTGGGTGCGGTCATCGGCGTACTGGCCGCGATCCTGCAGAAGCTCGGCAATCCCGGTAACATGGGCATCTGCGTGGCTTGTTTCGACAGGGACATCACTGGCGCGGTGGGAATGCACCGGGCCGAGGTTGTCCAGTACCTGAGGCCGGAGATCCTGGGTTTCGTGCTGGGTGCGTTCGCCGCCGCCCTGGCAACCCGTGAATTCAAGCCGAGGGGCGGTTCGGCACCTCTGGCCAGGTTTGTGCTGGGCATGGTCGCCATGATCGGGGCTCTCGTCTTCCTGGGATGCCCCTGGAGAACGCTGCTCCGGCTGGCCGGCGGAGACGGCAACGCGATTCTCGGCCTGGCGGGACTGACCGCCGGCGTCTGGATCGGCACTCTCTTTTTCAAGCAGGGATACAGCCTGGGAAGAAGCCATGGCCAGAGCATCGGCACGGGGCTTCTCATGCCTCTGCTCATCCTCGGCCTGCTGATCCTTCGCCTGATCTATCCGCCGGTCGACGGTGAGCCCAAGAGCGGCGTCCTGTTCTACAGTCTCAAGGGGCCTGGCGCATCCCACGCTCCCCTGCTCATCTCCCTCGGGATCGGACTTTTTGTCGGTTTTCTCGCGCAGCGCAGCCGATTTTGCACCATGGGCGCGCTGAGGGATCTCATTCTGTTCAGGCAGATTCACCTGTTTACTGGGTTTGCAGCCCTTCTTCTTGCCGCCTGGCTGGCCAACCTGGCAATCGGCCAGTTCAATCCCGGATTTGCCGGGCAGCCCGTCGCGCACACTCAGAGTTTCTGGAACTTCTCCGGCATGTTCGTGGCGGGTCTTGCCTTCGCCCTTGCCGGCGGATGCCCCGGAAGACAGCTCTTCATGTCCGGGGAAGGGGATGCCGATGCGGGAATCTTCGTGCTGGGCATGATCACGGGAGCCGCTTTCTCCCACAACTTCGGCCTGGCGAGTTCCCCGGCCGGTATCGGCCCCCACGGAATGGCCGCGTTGATCATCGGTCTCATGATCTGCCTGCTGATCGGATTCAGCAATGTCCAGAGAGTTCGAGCGTGAAAAGAGAGGAGAAACAGGATGAGTCAGACTGTCGATGCCAGGGGTCTTTCCTGTCCCCAGCCCGTTTTGATCGTTATGGAGCGGATGAAAGAAATGGGAAGTGGACAGATCGAGGTCATCGTTGATAATGAAGTGAGCAGGGAAAACGTCGGCCGGGCAGCCAGGTCAAAAGGCTGGCAGGTGGAGGACGAAAAGCGGGAAGGCGGAGATTATCACCTGCTCTTGAGGAGATAAGCGGTGATTGCCCATGCACTGCACAGGATGATCGAGTTCGGCAGAAGATTTGCCGGGCGGACAAAACAGGAAGGACCCGGCCCTGCAAAGGGAGTCTCCGGA
Organism: Syntrophobacteraceae bacterium; assembly: GCA_013314815.1. Lineage (GTDB taxonomy): Bacteria > Desulfobacterota > Syntrophobacteria > Syntrophobacterales > Syntrophobacteraceae > JABUEY01. Next base: position 10,340 of record JABUEY010000098.1, on the reverse strand, counting down.
CGAGGCATCCTTGTGTTCCATCATACCAGCGACGTTATCAGGGCGGAGTCTCTCCTCAGGGACGCCGGGATGGAGATCGCGGTGAAGGGGCCTCCTCCCGAACTGAGGACGGGGTGCGACCTGGTCATCGAGTTCCCGCTGATTTCCCAGCTCGAGGCGGCAGGCATCCTGGAGGAGGCGAAAATCAGGCCTCTCCAGGTGCTTCCCCTCCAGGACATCCTGCTGGAACCCGTCGACCTTTTCCACAGCAGGGACTTCGGAGATTATCTCATGGTGCGGGCCGCGAACATGAAGATCACCGTGGACAAAAGGGATCTGCGTATCGTCAACGTATCCGGGGGAGGCTGTCCGGATGTCCCATACCTTGCCGAGTACCTGGTGGGGAAAAGAATCGGAGAAGCCGCCCCACCCCGGACCCTCGGGCACACCCTGTGCGGATATGCCCTGCAGCTGGCCTACGAGGAGTTGCTTCGTCAATGCGGTGGATCATCATAGGAACCGTCCCCAGGCGGGATTTTGAACTGACTGAAGGCTTGTGCCGGTTTCACGACGGGCTGCTCTGCATTGGCGACCGGCGCATTACCGTTGCCCGCGGGACGCCGGCACTCCTTGCCACTGCCTGTCTGGCCGCGTCCTTTCTCGCCATCGAACCGCCGCAGGCCCTGCTCATTGGAGACATCGGGCGTGGCGACGGTTCAAGAAGGCTTTATGGTTACCTGGATGAGCGCATTGCTGAACTCGATGCGGAGCTGCTCGTATTTCATTATCTGCAGCCCGATGTAGACTGGCACAACCGGATTTTTCTGAAGATCGAGGAACTGGATTCCCCACCCCTGCTTTTCGCCGATGCCGGCTATATGTACGTGGCCAAGATGAGCGGCTTCGCGTCGCGATACGACCTCTTTACTCCTGATGCGGGGGAAATGGCCTTTCTTGCAGACGAGGCGGCTCCTCACCCTTTTTACACCAGGGGATTTCTGCTCCAGGAGGAGGATCGGGTACCGGAGTTGATCGCAAGGGCTTATGCGCATGAAAACGCCGCCCGACACCTGCTGGTGAAAGGTGCCTGCGACCATGTCGTGCATGATGGCCTGATCGTGGACACGATTTGTGAGCCCTGCGTGGAGGCCATGGAACCCATCGGAGGCACGGGGGACAGCCTGACCGGCCTGGTTTCCGCTCTCGCCGCCGGCGGATATCCTGTCGCCCAGGCGTGTTCCGTCGCTGCACGTGCAAACCGCCTGATGGGCCTGGTTGCCCGCCCGGACCCCTCGTTTTCCATCGCGGATCTGCTTCCCAGCCTCCCCGAAGCACTTCGAAGAGCTGTTTCCGGCTGATCGCCCCACTCCTTCGGCAACCCCGTTTTCTTGCCCAGGACTCGCCCGGGCCGATCCGTTTTCGCAACTCCTTAAAGCAAACCAAGTGAGGACTTTCGAGGTCGGCGCGATCCTGTCCTGATGCCCGGGGCGTTCTATCGAAGGGGGAAAGACATTGCCTGGCGCGTCTTGAAGGATATTTTTGCGCTGTACGGGCCTGTACGAGTTGATCCGGTCACCAAAGGGTTTGCATAGGGGGCGGTCGGAGTTATAAAAGCATGAGGGCGGCAGGGATGTCCGTGCCGGGGGGGGGTAGCCTGATGCCGGTATCTTGGAGGTGTGAATTCCATCGGGAGACGGCCATGACGGTCTTGGGCAGCTGGCGGAAAGTGAGTGCCGGTTGGATGCTGTGGATTGTATGTCTTGTGTTTGTGCCGGTTCTGTTTTCGTGCGGTCGCGGGGAGGAACCGGTTTACGTGGATTTTTCCAAGCGAGTCGAGGTGGGGTTCGAGGAAGATCCCAACACGATCACCTATGCCTATGTTCCCCAGTACTTCCACCGTGTGTCCTACGAGCGGCATAACCCGCTCATCGAATACCTCAAGCGGGAAACGGGGCTTCCCGTAAGACAGGTCTTTCCCGACACGTTCGACGATTACATCCGCATGGTGGGCGAGGGCAAGATCGACATATCCTTTTCAAACCCGTTTGTCTATGTAAAGGTCGCCCAGCGATACGGGGCGCGGGCTTTCGCGCGGATCATCGAAATCGACGGGAGAGAAAACTTCCGGGGCCAGATCATCTGCAGGAGTGACAACCGGCAGATCGTGACACTCGACGACTGCAAGGGAAAGCGCTGGGTAGCGGTGGACGCTTCTTCAGCGGGAGGCTACCTGTATGCGCTGGGCCACTTTTACGACCATGGCATCCGCAAGGACGATTTTGCGGAGATTTCCTTTGTTCCCGGCCCGGGGGGGCAGCAGGAGAAGGTTGTTCTGGCGGTCTACAACGGGCTCTACGACATCGGATCCGTGAGGGAAGGGACTCTCGACCTGATGCGGGACAAGATAGATGTCGGCCAGATCAGGGTTCTCGCCTACACGTCCTGGTATCCGGGGTGGATGTACCTGGCCCGCAAGGGGCTCGATCCCAAGGTCGTCTCGGCGGTCAGGGATGCCCTCCTGAGGCTCGACTGCGCGAGTCCCGAACACAGACCCATCTGTGATGCCGCTCATTTTGCGGGTGTGATCCCTGCCCTGGACAGTGACTACGATTCCATACGGGAACTCGCGGCAAGGGTCGGCATAGACCTCAACAGCCAGGATGCCAGATGATATCTCGAATCAGCTTCCGGGCGAAAATCTCCATCAGCATGATCGGCATCCTTCTGCTGTTCGGAGTATTCCTTGCCGTTGTCGTCAGTCGTATGGCGTCGCAGGCACTCATCGAAGAAAGCAAGCGGCGGGGAGTATCGAGCGCCCTTTATGTTTCCGCTCGAATCGCGGAACCGCTCCTGGCCATGGACTACCTCCGTATGAAGGACGTGGTGGATGAAGTCATGCGTACGGGGGAAGATATCGAGTTCGTTTTCATCCAGGGTCGGACCGGCAAGCCGCTCGTCCACACCTTTACGGGCGGGTTCCCCGTGGACCTGGCGGGAGCCAACCAGGTCGGGATCCAGGAACCTTATCGCATAGAACTGCTCACGACCGGAAAGGAGCTCATCTACGATTTCGCGGCCCCGGTCATTATCGGCAGCAATCAGCTCGGCACGGTGCGCCTCGGCTTCTCTCACCGCCGAATCGGAGAGGCTCTCGACCGTCTCCTCTTTGCCATCGTTCTGGCAGTGGGTCTTTCCATTGTCGTTGCGGCCTTTGTGGGGACCATGCTTGCACGCACGGTGACAAGAAGAATCAGCCTGCTGCAGCGTTCCGCGGAAGAGATCGTCAAGGGCAACCTCGATATTCAGACTCTGCCCGCTCCACGAACCCAGTGCTGGGAGTTTATGGGTTGCAGAGAAAGAACATGCCCGGCGTACATGGATTATAGCCACAGGTGCTGGTATGTTGCTGGAACCATGTGCCCTTCATGTGTCGAGGGCGAATATGCCAAGAAGGTGGAAAGCTGCCGCAGCTGTCCCGTCTATCGCAGGAATTCGGGTGATGAAATCCAGCACCTGGCGGACTATTTCGACCATATGGCCACGGCTCTGCGCGATCGCCTCGAAGACCTTGAAAGAACACAGAAGAACCTCAGGGAGCAGCAGCAGCTCTTCCGCACCATCCTGGATGTGAATCCCGACCTGCTCTCGCTGTATGACCCCGATCTCCATTGCCGGGCAGCCAATAAGGCCTTCTGCCGGTTTTACGGAAAAAGCGAAGACGAGGTCAGGGGGCTCGCTCATGCGGATCTTCTGCCGGAAGAACAGGCTCAGAAGGACAGGCAGGAAGATATCGAGGTGATCGAGACGGGAATGCCGTTCCAGGCGGAGAAAAGGATGCACGGCGCAGGGGGGGAACGGTGGTTCCACGTGGTGAAAACCCCCGTTTTCGATGCGGATGGCCGAGTGATCGGCCTGCTGTGCAACGGGAGGGATATCACGGAGTTCAAGAAGCTCCAGGAACGCATCGTCCAGGCCCAGAAGCTCGAATCCCTCGGGCAGCTCGCCGCCGGTGTCGCCCATGAACTGAACACGCCACTCGGTATTATCCTGGGCTACACGCAACTCATGCTCCAGGATTTCGACCCGGGTTCCGAGGTTCACGAAACCCTTGAAATCATGGAAAAGCATTCCCGCATATGCAAGAAAATCGTTGCCGATCTGCTGCGGTTCTCCAGGAGAACCGAAACGGAAATGAAGCCTCTCAGCCTGAACCACCTGGCAGAGCAGGTGCTCGATATCGTCGAACATACCTTCGGGCTGGACAGGATCGCCGTCGAGCGGCGTCTCGCATCCGATCTTCCCATGATCGTCGGAGACCAGGAAAAGCTCCAGCAGGTCCTGCTCAACCTGCTGAACAACGCTCGCGACGCCATCGGAAAGGACGGAAGGATCACTCTCGCCACAGGACATGATGCCGACAGGGGCGAAGCCTTCGTCTCTATTGCAGACAACGGATCGGGAATACCTCCGGAAATCGTCGGCAGGATCTTCGATCCCTTTTTCACCACCAAGGCTGTGGGCAAAGGGACCGGACTCGGACTGGCCGTCACCTTCGGCATCGTAAAGGACCATGGAGGACAGATCGACGTGGAAAGCCGTGTCCGATCTACGGGCGAAGACTTGGATGCCTCCGGTTCCTCTTCGGAAGAGGAACCGGGGACCGTGTTCACCGTTCGCTTTCCCGTCTGTCCCGCTGCCCAATAGGTGGACCGGGATCCGGGCAAAGGCTTCCTGAAAAGGGGAGGACATCACATTATGGCAAGCATACTGGTACTGGATGACGAGCGCGATGCGGTGGTGCTCATCAGGAAGATCCTGCAAAGGAAGGGGCACGAGGTTCACGTGTTCACGGAAGAAGAAGAGGCGATCGCTTTCACTGCGTCGAACCCGGTCGATCTGGCCATCCTGGATATCAAGCTGAAGAAAATGAGCGGCATGGAGGTGCTTGAGGAGTTGAAACGAATCAAGCCCTCGCTGCGTGCGATGATGCTCACCGGCTATCCTACACTCGAAACCGCCAGGGAGGCCGTCAAGCTGGGTGCCAACGAATACTGCGTCAAGCCCATCGAAATCGATGAACTCGAGGAGAAGGTGGCCTCCGTTCTCGTGAAAGATGACTGAACATGTCGTTCCTCGGTCGCCTGAAGACGATCGCTCTTGACCTGCTCTCCCCGGATACCCTTGTTCGCCGCAGGTACGCGGTGTTCAGGGAACTGCTGAAGCAGGATCATCGGGGCCATGAACTCATGGCAAAGATCGAGCGTCTCTACCACGACAGTGGAACAGCAGACTTCAGCGCCGTAAGATTCGTATATCGAGACCTCCTGCAGGCGATCTCGTCCATGGTGGAGTCCCTGAGTATCCTCGCTCCACACCGCGGTGCCGGTCTCCCCGACGCCCTGCAAAGAATAGATCTCGAAGCCCTCCCTCATCTGGCTGCGGCAAACCCGGATACATCGCCTCCCTTCGTATTTGCACTCGATGAACTGACTGAAAACCTCGAACACCTGGCAGGCGACAAGGCGTCGAACCTTGCGGTCCTGTCGAAGAGGCTGGGACTTCCCGTACCCACCGGCCTGGTCATTACCGCTCGAGCCTATCATTACTTCATCGAATACAACGGCCTGCGCCCCGAAATCGAATCGAGGCTCGCCGTTCTCGATATCGATTCCCATTCATCCCTGGATGAGACCTCCAGTGTCCTCATGAACCTGCTGATGCAGGCAACCTTTCCTCGCGACCTCGAACTCGCCGTTATGGAATACCGGGATCGGCTGTTTGAAGGGGAGCGTTGTGCCGTACGGAGCAGCGGGATCGGAGAAGACGGGAAGATTTCCTTCGCCGGGCAGTATCGAACCGTGCTGAATACGGCCACGGAAGGCGTGATGGACGCCTGCAAAGAGGTGTATGCGTCCAGGTATTCTCCGACAGCCCTCAGTTATCGCATCCGGAACGGGCTGCTCGACGAAGAGACCCCCATGGCTGTCCTGGTCATGCGGATGGTCGACGCAGAGGCGAGCGGCATACTCTACTCGAAGGATCCCTTCGGGCTGCAGCCTGACCGCATGAAGATCTATTCCACCTGGGGGGTGGGGGAGCCGCTGGTGGAGGGAGCTGCAGCTCCTGATGTGACGGAGATCTCCACGGACGGTTCCCTGCGGCTGCTCGCCATGGAGCGTGCCGTCAGGGACCGCAAGTCGATTCTCTCGAGAGAGAAGGGCACCCAATCCGTTCCCCTGGAGGACGGGGAGAAGAAGGGCATGTCTCTCGACGAAGAGGGTGCCCGCAGGCTGGCAGGCTGGGCGGAGCGGCTCGAGTCGTTTTTCGGCACCCCGGTCGATATGGAATGGTGCAGGGACCGACGCGGGGAGCTTTTCATCCTTCAGTGCCGCCCGCTCCGGCTGGATACTTTTTCCATCAACCTCGAACTTGCTCGTGCCCCGCGGGTTCCGAACCGGATGCTCATCTCGAAAGGAGAAAAAGCGTCCTCGGGTGTCGCTGCGGGTCAAGTCGCGCTGGTGTACTCGGCTTCAGACCTGGGCAACGTTCCCGAGGGAGCGGTACTCGTCGCTCCAGGAACATCGCCCGCTTTCGCGCGCGTGATCGGCAGACTGCGGGCCGTGGTGACCGACGTGGGTTCTCCAGCCGGCCATTTTGCCTCCGTTGCCAGGGAATGGGGCGTCCCCGCGCTGGTCAACACCGGCGTGGCCACCAGGGTCTTGAACCCCGGCGAAACGGTCACGGTGGACGCGGACGGCGGCAGGGTTTTCGCCGGGGTCGCTGAAGAACTGCTGAATTCCGCTTCCAGGAAAAGCCCGCCGGCGGATAGCCCGTTCAGAAAGAGGTTGCGGCGGATACTCGACACGGTGTCGCCGCTGAATCTCGTGGATCCCCAGTCGGCGAGCTTTGATCCCGGCTGCTGCCGAAGCCTCCACGACGTTCTGCGCTACGTCCATGAAAAGGCCGTCGAAGAGATGTTTTCGTTGGGGGGACGGGGCAGAAGACGCTTCAGAGGCGCCAGGAAACTCGCATCCGACATCCCCGTCACGTTCTACGTCCTGGACCTCGCCGACGGACTGGCGCGCGAATCACATCGAAAGAAACAGATCGCGGTGAATGATGTGAAGAGCTTCCCGTTCATAGCCTTGTGGGAGGGGCTGACCTGCCCGGGTGCCACCTGGTCCCAGCATGTCACGCACTTTGACTGGGATGTATTCGACCGGGCGGCTACCGGCGGGGGAATCATCAGCTTCGATTCCCAATCCCTGGCGAGCTATGCGCTCGTTTCCGAGGATTATCTGAACATCGGCATCCGGTTCGGTTACCACTTCACGGTCGTGGATGCACTTTGCGGATTCGAGGAGCGGGACAATTACATCTCCTTTCGTTTTGAGGGGGGTGGAGCGGATTTTGAAAAACGGTGCCTGAGAGTCCTGTTCCTGGCGCAGGTGCTCCAGAACCACCATTTTGAAGTGGTTTCGAAGCAGGACTGGCTGACGGCCCGGGCGGAGAAATTCTCGAGGGAGGAGGCTCGTGACAGGCTCGAAATCATCGGGCGACTCCTGGCCTTTACCCCCTTCCTGGACATGACCCTTGACGACCTGGCCGAAGTCGGAAGGCTCGTGGCGGTTTTCTCCCAGGGGCAAAAGGGTGCGGGCGGCATCGGCGAAATCGATGGCGCGGTCCCGGACCGTGCAGGAAACAGCTTTCGGTGGGCGGAACCGTCGACGTTGCCGTACAGACCCACCTGGATCACCGGTGACCTCTGTGTCGGGCATGCCCCCATGTCTTTCGAGGAACTGGATTCCATCAGGAAACAGGGAATCGATGCCGTCATGAACCTTTGTGCCGAATATGGAGATCTGCACCGCATCGAACGGGATTTCGGCCTCGACGTGTACTATTTTCCCATAGAAGACGATGGAGTACCCGATCTGGCCGAGATGGAAAAGGCCCTCGAATGGCTCGATGAAGCCATATATCTCGGGAAAAAGGTGCTTATCCACTGCCGGCTCGGGATAGGACGTACGGGAACAGTTGTCCGATCATACCTCATACGGCGGGGTTTCGGGCTCGATCTTGCGGAAGAAAGGCTGAAGCGCATCCGGTCCATACCGACAAGTCTCAGCCAGTGGAGACTGCTTCGCAGGTACGGCAGCCAGGCGGGCAGAATCACCATCCGGGAACCTTCACTCGAAGGGAGGCGCCCCGTCGACCTCACTCCCTATTTCTCGGAATACGAGGCACTTGTCGCGCAGGTGGATTCCGTTTTCGAACAGGCCGCCGCCGCGCATGGAGGTATCCCGGCCTGCGGGCGGGACACTGACGCCTGCTGCAGCCGTTTCTTCGCACTCCAGTTTATCGAAGCCGTCTATCTGCGCCACCAATTCAACCGGGCGCTGTCCCGCGAAGACCGTCTTGCCGCCGTGCAACGGGCTCTTGAAGCAGGCAGGATTGTCGAAAAGACCGGAGAGAGCCTTCCTTCTCCCGGGGAAACGGGTGGGCGATCGCCGGGATGCAGATCGGTGCCTGCGGCTGAACACGCCCCGATCTACCGATGCCCTCTGAACGTCGAAGGAAAATGCATTCTGTACGCATATCGGCCCCTGGTCTGCCGCGTGTACGGGATCATTCGGCCCGGTGAAGCTGGAGGATCGGCCGGTGCGCACATCTCTTTCTTTCACTCGCCTGAATCCTTTCAAATGGACCAGGTCAACGAGGAACTCCACGGCATGTCGAGGCGGCTCTTTTTCGCCCTGAACGGCAGGTTCCTGGAAGGGAAAAGCCTCCTGTTCCCCATCCCCCGGTTGATCTCCGGAAAGTTTGCCCAGGATTATTTTGCCGTTCTGAGCGATATGGAAAAGACAGAACGAAAAGAATAGAGGGATTCCATTGACAGTATGACAATTGAGTTGTCTATCCCGGAAAATGCGTCCTGCTTTTGTTCTATGGCATCAAACCCATGGAAGACCGTCAATTGTGTTGACGGTATGAAAGGCGGGAGCGTTCTCCGGTGAAAGCTGCGGAAGGAAAGTAAAATCTTAATGGTTTGAAATAACGATGTAAACCTGGATCGCTTCGTGCTTCCTCCGCGGATTCCAGGTCCGGCACGTTCATTGCTGCTCTCTCGACGTATAACCCACCCCATCCCCCAAAAGCGTAAGCAGTCCTCAATAGGTCCATCATGAAACCAGACGGCCGGGGGTGTGCAGGGAAATTCCAGGGAGCCGTTTCCTTGGGAAGGGGAATGTCTTTCCCATCTGTTCCCTGCCGCTGCCGGCCCCCTCCTCAGATACTCCAGGCTGCCCCCGACCGCAGCCCATCCGCCTCGATGTCCCGCTGCAGATCGTCAGGGCTCGGAATTCAGCGTTCCTGCCGATCAGCAGGACCCAGGTCCGCCGGTTCGGAGAATTCATCTTCGAAAAGATCTTCAAACAGCTCGTCGGAGGCCTCGACGATGAGCCTGTGAAGGGTCCGGAACTTCTCCACGATTCTCCTGGCCAGGGGAGTCAGTTCTGATCCGCTCCTCTTCGACCCGTCGGGCTTTCTGCTCAAGAGACTCACGCCCAGCCGCTTTTCGGTGGATGTGATCTTCCCCCACACGGCCCGATAACTCATCTTGAGTTCATCCGCCGCGGCGTGAAGGGATCCGTGTCTTTCGACGGCGTCGAGGATGTAGAGGCGCCCGGATCCGAACACCACCTTGCCGTCCTGGTCTTCGATCCAGATCTTGGATTTGATGCTGAGTTTTCCAGTGGCTGCACTCAATTCATGCTCCCCTGTGGCTTCCTCTGATGAAGCCTATTCATTTTCGATGACGATTCCCGTTGTCGATGCCTTCTCAGCCGTGCGGCTCATGAGATCGCCAGCCCTTCCAGCCCACAATCCCATAAAGAGCGGGGCCGTGTCAATCCGTGCAGGATCGAGTCCAGGCTCAAGCCCTGACGTATCGATCGCAGCCAAGCGATACGAAGACATACCCGGCCTTCATCGAAGATGCGCAATCCGCTTCCTGGGTCCATCCGGCTGCCGGGCCGCACTGCCATCTCTCGCGCCAGGTGCCCGTGCTGATTGCTCCATAGGAGTTTCGCCGTTTGCAGGATGCGGAAGCCGGTTGCACTGGAGAAAAGAAAGGGCAGAAGCCAATGGGGGAGAAAATACCCGAGTTTCTATGGGAGACATCAGGACATTCCAACGTCATTCCAACGAATATCACATCGTCATTCCCGCGAAGGAGACCGTGTCGTATCGATTTATAACATTCGAGTTGGCGCGACGGCTATCCACCAGATGCCCAAGGGCGAGTTGGTTGATTGCCAAATCCAACCACCGGCAGGCGAGGAGAAGTCTGCAAGATGCTT
>JABUEY010000097.1 GCA_013314815.1 Syntrophobacteraceae bacterium | reverse complement strand
TATTTCCAGGCCACAATGATAAATTCCTACCAGGAAAGTCCTTATCCGTCGCAGGAGAATCGAGCCCGGCTTGACATCCAGGCGCCCATCCCTTAAATTCCATCCTGGAACCAGTTCAATTTTATATGGTATTTTAATGAGTTGAACAAGATCGGATTTGATGAGGAGAGTTTCGGTGGACAGCTTGGCAAGGAAGGCAGTGGTCGACACACTGCAGGCGATGAAGCAGCGCATGGACAGTCTGTACCGGCAGAGTTTCAGGAGTGATGAAGAGGAATACGTTTCACCTGGAGAAGGAGACGAAGCGGATGTATGGCATCCGCAAACGGATGTTTGGGAGACCGATGAGAATTGGATCCTGATGGCGGATCTGCCGGGTATCACCGACAGCGACCTTCAGATCGAGGTTGTGGAAACCCGGCTGGTTATCAGAGGTACCAGGAATTCCAGGCCATCGGAGGAAGGATTGAAACCGAAACAGGAAGAACGGGTTCAAGGAAGCTTTTCAAGGGAATTCCTGCTGCCTTTGCATGCCATGACCGATGGAATCCAGGCTGAACTGAAACGGGGAGTCCTCACGATTACGATTCCCAAAATTTCCGGCAGCAGGGAATCGTCCCGAAAGATCCTCATCCGTGCTGAATAGGAGAGGAAGGTCCGGCTGCGGTGGAATCCATGAAGGAGCGTAATCGTGTAAGTTAATCTTGACGAGGTCTCGACTTAAATGGTCAAATAAGTAGAACCGGCCGGGAAAGGATCAGAATATCCCACGCGATTCCGCGGAACTCCCGACCGGTTTTCATTATGGATTCATTGCCATGATGAATGGAGTGAAAACAATCAAGGAGGACGGATAAGATGGACAGCAGACTGCGTACGACTTTATTACTGGCCGTACTCACGGTTTTGATCATCTGGATTGGAGGCCAGTTCGGCGGCAGGAACGGCATGGTCATCGCCTTTGTTTTTGCCGTGGTCATGAATTTCGGCAGCTACTGGTTTTCCGACAAGATCGTTCTTTCCATGTACAGGGCTCAGCCCCTGGACGAACAGCAGGCACCGCAGCTGTACAGGATGGTACGGGAACTGGCGGCCGAAGCGAACATTCCCATGCCGCGCCTTTATCTCATCCCCGATGGAACACCCAACGCGTTTGCTACGGGTAGAAATCCGGAAAACGCGGTGGTCGCCGTGACCGAAGGTCTCGTGCGGCTCCTGACCCCCGAGGAGGTACGAGGCGTAATTGCTCATGAAATCGGGCACGTAAAGAACCGGGACATCCTGGTAAGCTCCATCGCGGCGACTCTTGCCGGCGTAGTCATGATGCTGGCCAACATGGCCAAGTGGACAGCCATTTTCGGAGGATTCCGAGGCGGCAGTGACGAAAACAGTGGAGGGGGTGCGCTGGGCCTGATTGTCACAGCGATCGTGGCGCCCATTGCGGCAATGCTGATTCAGTTCGCCATTTCCCGATCGAGGGAGTACCTGGCTGACGAAACCGGGGCAAGGCTTGCCCACAATCCCGAATCTCTGGCCCGTGCCCTCGAAAAGCTCTCTGTAGCTTCCGAGCGCATTCCGATGGAGGATGCAAAACCTGCAACGGCGCACATGTTTATCGTGAATCCCCTGACGGGGAGGAGTCTGGCGAATCTTTTCAGTACGCATCCTCCCATCGAGGAAAGGGTCAGGAGACTGCGTTCAATGTAATGCTTCCACTGTCGGTCGGCGCAGGTCCGACCGTTGCCGGGACGTGAACCGGCCCCCCCCTCCATCCCCATGCCGGGATCTGGGGGGGTTTTTCGTGTTGGAGCGGTTCGCATCGACAGGATTCGCAACTTCCCGCTTCCAACTTGCCGCACCTGCAGGCGGGAATAACCTTTTCCCGGGCCGCCATGGAAGCCGGGAGAAAGCAAGTTCTCTTTGACTTTCTCCAGGTTGCGGCGTATTTTTCACCGTACGCTGAAGTTTTGTGCCGCAATTCACCGTGGAAAGAGATCATTATGGCCAATGTCGTCATCATTGGAACACAGTGGGGAGATGAGGGTAAGGGCAAGGTGGTGGATCTTCTCACCCAGAAGGCCGACTGCATCGTGCGTTTTCAGGGGGGGAACAACGCAGGCCACACCCTCGTGGTCAACGGCAGGAAGTATATCTTCCACCTCATCCCCTCCGGCATTCTTCATCCGGGCAAGGTGTGCATGATCGGCAATGGAGTGGTGCTTGACCCGGCGGTGCTGATCCAGGAGATGGACCGTCTTCGGGACTGCGGCATGCCTGTGACCCCCGAAAGACTGGTCATCAGCCGCTACACGCATGTCATCATGCCCTATCATCGTGCCCTGGATCTCGCCCGGGAAGGCCGGAAGGGCGCTCACAGAATTGGAACCACCGGCCGTGGCATCGGTCCATGCTATGAAGACAAGGTCTGTCGCGGCGGCATACGCATGCACGACCTGCTCCATCGAAAAGCATTGCGGGAAAAACTGAAGCGGAATCTCGAAGAAAAGAACTTTCTGCTCGAACGTTTTTTCGGCGAAAAGCCACTCGATGCCGCATCCATCGAAGAGGAATATCTCGCTTACGGGGAGCGATTGTCTCCCTACCTGGACAACGTGTCGATGCGCCTGCAGGACGCGGACCGGAAGGGGTGCAACCTGCTCTTCGAGGGTGCCCAGGGGACTCATCTCGATATCGACCATGGAACCTACCCTTTTGTGACATCATCCAACACCGTGGCCGGGAATGCGTGCTGTGGAGCGGGGATCGGCCCCACCCGGATTCACACTGTTCTGGGAGTCGTCAAGGCTTACACGACTCGGGTGGGAGGAGGCCCCTTTCCTTCAGAACTGAAGGACGAAACGGGGGAGGCGATGCGCGAGCGAGGGGGAGAGTTCGGGGCGACGACGGGCCGTCCCCGCCGCTGCGGATGGCTCGACATGGCCGTGGTCAATACCTCCGTCAGGCTCAACGGCCTCTCCGGCCTCATCGTCACCAAGCTGGACGTTCTCACGGGAATCCCGTCACTGAAGATATGCGTGGCGTACAAATGCGGAAATGAGCGGATCCAGGCCATCCCGCCGGAACTGGAAGCCATCGAGGCGTGTGAACCGATTTGCGAGGAATTTCCCGGATGGGAGAACGATATCAGCCGAGTCCGCAGATTTTCGGACCTGCCGGGGAACACCGTGCGATATCTCAAAGCCGTCGAAGAACTCGCGGGAGTCCCCCTCTACGTCGTATCGGTGGGGCCGGGCCGAGAAGAAACGATTGTACTTCGGCACCCGTTCGAGTGATGAAATATAAGGGCGGGCGGCACAGGGGTGTCGAGGGCGGAAAAGACCACCAGGCTGGCCCGCCGTCACAGGAGTTCCTTTCTCTGCCGGGCCGGCTCTTATCTCAACTCACGATCCAGTTCCCTGAAAAGGTCCTCCAGGGTGTAGAGAGTCTTGTCCAGTTCGTTGAGTCGGCGCCCGAGCAGGTGTTCGCGGGCCTCATCCCGGATCCTGACAAAGCGGTCCGCCAACCTGGTCACGGCTCCCTTTCTCCGGTCCGGGACGGCCGGGTCATTGCGTATTCTCACCAACACATCCACAAGGTGATACAGGGTCGGTTCCCTGTCGAGCACCAGCGTGTAGCCGTATTCCTCCAGCAGGTCCACCAGGGCGGGAAACTTCGAACGCAGGCCTCCTGAACCGTAAACGGGCACGAGCCGGATTTCGATCTCAATGAACTCGCTCATGAATCCCTCTCCTTTCTGATCTCCGGCCCGAAGCTGCTCGAAGGGCCTCTTTGTTCAGACTACTCCACATTCCCCCTCGTGTCCACCGGACTGCCGTTGTGCCCACGGATGATCTGAGCATTTTGTGCAGTCGCTGACACACCGCCGCCCTTCCGGGTGGATGCAAGACGGCGCATTTTTCATGAGCCACAACAGCCGCTTATTTCGCTTTTCCGGGCGATAATGAATTGACAATGAAACACGGGGTACAGTAGATTAATTGTGTTTAATGTAGCACCATGTTTCACAATCATCGTAACCGGCGATGGATCAAGACGTGGATCCTTTCATTTTTCCGGCTCGAATCCTCACTGTCTCGATGGATTCTGGCTTGCTCCGCTTGACCTTTTGACCCTTTGTTTTCACTCAGATTTATATTGTCGGTTATCGGAATTGGACGGACTGACCCTAGTGCACGGACCCTACAACACAGAGGAGGTACCCAACACACAACGCTCCCGGCAGTTACATTGTGTCGGGGAGTGCATGTATTCTGGTTTTGCAGGCCTGATTTTCCCAGGTAGTGTCGGATCGGATCTTACCGGGTGTCTGGAGGGCTGATTTTTCCGGGTGGTACTGGATCAAGAGGGAGGACAGAACGTATGAAACTGACACGAAGAGATTTTCTCAAAATCTCTGGTGCCGCAACCGCGGGTCTTGCCTTGAGCGGTATGGGACTCGACCTTTCAACGGTTGAGGCATACAGCTGGCAATTGCGGACCAAGGATGCAAAGGAAACCACCACCATCTGCTGTTACTGTTCGGTAGGCTGTGGAATCATTTGTCACACGGACAAGAAGACCGGGCAGGTGATCTACACGGAAGGGGATGCCGATCATCCCATCAACGGCGGGTCACTCTGTGCAAAGGGTGCTTCATCCTACCAGATCGCTCAAAACGAAAAGCGCATGACCAAGGTGCTCTACAGGGCTCCCAACAGCAGCAAGTGGGAGGCCAAGCCATGGGACTGGGCTTTGAAGGAGATCGCCAAGCGTGTCAAGAAGACGCGCGACGCCACGTTCACACTCAAGAACCAGAAGGGCCAGGTGGTCAACCGGTGCGACGGCATCGCGTCGGTGGGCAGCGCGGCCATGGACAACGAAGAATGCTGGATCTACCAGGCCATGCTCCGCGCCCTGGGGATTGTATACATAGAACACCAGGCCCGTATCTGACACAGCGCCACTGTTGCGGCTCTGGCAGAGTCGTTCGGACGCGGCGCAATGACCAACCACTGGATCGATTTCGCAAACAGCGACTGCATTCTCATCATGGGCAGCAACCCTGCCGAAAACCACCCCATTTCCTTCCGCTGGATTATGAAAGCCAAGGATAAGGGTGGAGTCGTCATCCACGTAGATCCGCGTTACACCCGCACATCCACGAAAGCCGACATTTATGCGCCTCTCAGGTCGGGAACGGACATTCCCTTTCTGGGAGCCATGATCAAATACATCATTGAAAACAATAAGTACTTCAACGACTACGTCGTCAACTATACCAATGCATCCTTCATTGTGGGCGAGAAGTACGATTTCAAAGACGGCCTCTTTTCCGGGTTCAACGCCGAAAAGAGGGCTTACGACGCATCCACCTGGGCTTTCGAAATGGATGAAAAGGGGGTTCCCAAGAAGGACCCGACCCTGCAGCATCCCCGGTGCGTCTTCCAGTTGCTGAAGAAACACTATTCACGCTACGATCTGGATACGGTATCGACCATAACGGGAACGCCGAAAGAGGACATGCTGAAGGTTTTCGAGGCCTACTCGACAACGGGAGCCCGAGACAAGGCCGGAACGATTCTCTATGCCATGGGATGGACTCAGCATACGGTAGGCGTCCAGAACATCCGGGCGATGACCATCATTCAGCTTCTGCTGGGCAACATGGGGATTCCTGGAGGTGGAGTCAACGCCATGCGCGGCGAATCCAACGTTCAGGGTTCCACGGACCAGGGACTGCTCTACCACATTCTGCCGGGCTACCTGCCCACTCCCTCTGCGTCGCTGGCCAAGCTCGAGGATTACAACAAGAAATTCACACCTGTTACCAAGGAGCCGCTCAGCGCCAACTGGTGGCAGAACAGGCCCAAGTATGTGGTGAGCTTCCTCAAGGCCATGTTTGGAGACGCGGCCAAGCCCGAGAACGAATTCGGATACGGGTGGCTCCCCAAGCTCGAAGACGGCAAGAGCTACAGCTGGCTCGACCTCTTCGACGCCATGTACCGAAAGGAACTCAAGGGATTCTTCTCGTGGGGCATGAACCCCGCCTGCAGTGGGGCGAACTCCAACAAAACCAGGGCGGCGATGGCGAACCTGGAATGGCTGGTGGTGGTCAATCTTTTCGACAACGAGACGGCGTCCTTCTGGAAGGGGCCCGGCATGCAGCCCAAGCAGATCAAGACGGAAGTCTTCTTCCTGCCCTGCTGCGCATTCCTGGAAAAGGAAGGATCCATCTCCAACAGCGGCCGTTGGACTCAATGGCGCTATAAGGCCCAGGAACCTCTCGGCCAGTCTCTGCCCGACGGGGATATCATCTACGAGCTTTTTAACGAGATCCGGGCCTTATACAAAAAGGACAAGGCGGGCAAGTTCCCCGATCCGATCCTGAATCTCAAGTGGGATTACGCCGAGGGCAAGCATTTCAATCCGCACCTGGTGGCAAAAGCCATCAACGGGTACTGGACTAAGGACGTCACCATAAAGGACAAGACATACAAGAAGGGCGAACTGGTTTCCGCCTTTGCGCTGCTCCAGGACGACGGATCGACTTCGAGCGGCAACTGGCTGTATTGCCAGAGCTATAACCAGGACGGCAACAACATGGCCAGGCGGGATAAGACCGACGAAACCGGGCTTGGTTTGTATCCCAAGTGGTCGTGGGCCTGGCCGGTCAACCGCAGGATCATTTACAACCGTGCATCGCTGGACCTCACCGGCAAGCCATGGAACCCCAAGAGACCGGTGCTCGAGTTCGTGGGCGATGTGGCAGACGGCAAGTACACAAGCATCAAGTGGAAAGGAGACGTTCCCGACGGACCGTGGTATCCTTTGAAGAACCCCGACGGCACAGCGCGTGAAGACGGGAAGCTACCGTTCATCATGAAAGTGGACGGAATCGCATCGATCTTCGGACCGGGACTCAAGGACGGACCTTTCCCCGAACATTATGAACCCATCGAATGTCCGGTAGAAAAGAACCCGCTGAGTCCACAGCTCACAAACCCCGTTGTTCCTGAATACACAACGGAAAAGGACGTGATCAAGACCTGTGACCCGAGGTTTCCGTTTGTCGGAACCACATACAGGGTCACGGAACACTGGCAGACCGGCGTTCTGACCCGCTGGCTCCCGTGGCTGATCGAGGCGGAGCCCCAGGTTTTCGTGGAGATGAGTGAAGAGCTGGCGAAGCTGAGGGGATTTGCCAACGGGGAAAAGGTGATCGTGGAGTCTCCCAGAGGCTCCCTTGAAGCAGTGGCTATCGTGACCAAACGGTTTCGTCCGTTCAAGGTGCTCGGACAGGAAGTGCACCAGGTCGGCCTCCCATGGCACTTCGGCTGGGTCTGGCCGCCGGAGGGCGGGGAGAGTGCCAACCTGCTCACCCCATCAACAGGTGATCCCAACACACGCATTCCTGAATCCAAGGCCTTTATGGTCAATGTGCGCAAGAAAGGATAAGCCATGGCGGGAAAAGGTTTCTTTATAGACACGACGCTGTGCACGGCATGCCGGGGTTGCCAGGTTGCGTGTAAGAACTGGAACCGGAACGGCACAATTCCAACGAAGAATACGGGCAGCCATCAGAATCCCCCTGACCTGGACGGCAACACCTTCAAGCTGGTTCGTTTCAGCGAGGTGGAAACGGACGGGAAATTGGCATGGTACTTCTTTGCCGACCAGTGCCGCCACTGCCTGGTGCCTCCCTGCAAGGACACCATCGAAGGCTACGTGGACGATGCGGTCATTCAGGACGAAGCCACCGGGGCCGTGGTATTCCTGGAAAAATCCAAGGAAGCCCCGCATGAAGAAGTCACCTCTTCCTGTCCGTACGATATTCCAAGGCACAGGGAGAACGGACCGATGGTCAAGTGCACCATGTGCATCGACCGGGTGAGCAACGGCCTCAAACCTGCCTGCGTGAAGGTCTGTCCCACGGGGGCCATGAATTTTGGCGAACTGGACGAGATGATTGCCCTGGCCAACGAGCGGCTCGCCAAGCTCAAACCCAAGTATCCCAAGGCTCAGCTGCTCGATGCGGACCAGGTGAGAGTGATTTACCTGGTGGTGGATGACCCGAAGAAGTATCATAAGAACGCGGTGGCGAGCTTGAACCCGGGGATCGACCGGAAGACGGCTCTTCGCCGTATGGCCAGGCCTGCCAAGGGACTGATCAGAACCTTTGTTGGAGTCTAGGGCTCCATCGTATGATGTACGAGGAAAACCGCCCCCTTTTTCGTCGCGGAGAGTCGAGGGAGGGGGCGGCGACCACGCCGGCCTTTCTGCCGAAACTGACGACTCGTAACGGGAAGCCGCTGACAAGCTTCCCGTTACGAGTCTTGAAGGATATCGCAGTTGAAAGAAGATTCAGCCCTGGAAGTGGAAAGGATTGCCCAGTCTCTCGCGCTGGCAAGAGCCGAAAAACCTGCGTATTCAAACCTGTATCCGTTCCTGGAGAGCCTGCTGACAATCAGGGCCGAGGTGAAAGGCACGATTGCACTCGATCCCCTCGATATCAGTCCGGAGGGGGTCCGGACGCGGTGGGAGGCAGGGTTCCCTCTTTTGAACCGCTGGGATTTTCCCATCGATATCCAGGCGGCGGAAGCGGTGCTTCGTCACATGGAGGAACATCTCCCCGCGGAAAACATTCAACTCCGGGAAGCCTGCTCCCTGCTTTCCTCCTCTCTCGCGGAACACGGCGAGGAAAGGGAGGCAATCTGGAAGAGCTTCCTGCACCATGAAATGGAACCCTGGGAGGAATGGATCGATACGACCCGCACGGATGCCGCCTCACTTCTTTTTGCGGCCCGCTGCTGCCTGCGCCCCTCCATCGAATGGACGGCCGACGATCTCCTGGCCCGTTTTCCACTTCCACAGTCGTGGCACAAAGGCTACTGCCCGATCTGCGGCTCGCTCCCCTCACTTCTCTACCTCGCGGGACTGGGGGAAAACAGGGGCTACTGCTCCTGGTGCGGCGCCCAATGGGGCATGAACCGGCTTCAATGCCCGTACTGCGACAACCGGTACCATGAATCCCTGGGATACCTCCGCGTGGAAACAGAACCTCATTACAGGGTCAATTACTGCAACCTGTGCAAGTATTATTTCAAGCAGATCGACACAAGGGAGTTTCTGTATCCTCCCTGTTTTCCCCTCGAAGAGTGGACTACCCTGCACCTCGACCTCCTCGCGCAGCGCAGCGGCTTCCGGCAGGCACCCTCTCCCTCCCCCACTGCCTACGGAAACGATTTGTCGTAACAGGAGATCCCATCGTCGGGGAACGCCGCGACTCGATCCTCTCCCCGCAGACGAAGACGCATCTCGGAAAGCAGCATGGAAGATTGAATTCTTCACTGTCATGAGAAGCGTCTTTTTGTTATACCTTCACTTGAGCAGTGGAACCCTGGCTGAAGGATTGCGGGCAGAATGATTTTCGATGAGCATTGGAAAGACTACTACCGGGAGCGAGTGGGGAGTGCCGAATCCATCCTTCGCAGCGTGATCAGCGATGGGAACAGGATTTTCGTCGGGTCCGCATGCGGCGAACCTCAACACCTGTTACGCACGATGATCAGCCTGATTCCTGAATACCGCGACCTTGAATTGATTCAGAATCTTTCCATTGGAGAGGTGCCCGAGGATTGGAACCAGCTCCAGGAGCATTGCAGGTTCAAGACTTTTTTCGTCGGACCCCGGACAAGGGAGGCTGTCAACCAGGGGGCCGCCGATTACATACCCATCTATTTTTCAGAAATCCCGAGGCTTTTCCGTGACGAAAGCATGTGGAAGCTCGATGTGGCCCTCGTGCAGATTTCTCCTCCCGACGAACACGGCTTCTGTTCACTGGGCATAGCGGTGGACATCTGCAAGACCGCGGTGGAATCGGCGAGACTAGTCGTAGCACAGGTCAATCCGCGCATGCCCAGATCCTTCGGCGACAGCTTCATCCACGTGTCCCAGATTCGGCATTTCGTGGAATTCGAGGAACCTCTGCTCGAATTCACATTCAGGGAACGCAGCGCAGTCGCGGAAAGGATCGCACGCTATGTCTCCCTGCTCGTCGATGACGGGTCGACGATGCAGGTCGGTATAGGGAGAATCACCAATTCCGTCCTCAGATTTCTTGACGACAAGAAAGATCTCGGTATACACTCCGAAATCCTCACCGATTCGCATCTGCACCTGATTCGAAAGGGAGTCATCACAGGCCGAAGGAAAAACATCCACCACGGGAAGATCATTACGAGCTCCTGCATGGGCAGCGCGGACCTTTACGATTTCGTCCACGACAACCCCGAAGTGGAATTTTACCCCATCGATTATGTCAACAACCGGAGACTGATCAGCCAGAACGAGAGGATGGTGGCCATCAATTCCGCCCTGGAGATCGACCTGAGCGGCCAGATCTGTGCGGACTCCATCGGCCACAGGGTGTACAGCGGCATCGGCGGGTATGTCGACTTCATGCACGGGGCATCGAGTGCCAACAAGGGGAAAACCATCATCGTCCTGCCTTCGACCACTTCCGATGGACGCAGGTCACGCATAGTGAGCCACCTGGCCCATGGAGCCGGAGTTGTCAGTTCGCGCAGCACGGTGCGCTATATCGTGACGGAGTTCGGGATCGCCTATCTGCACGGCAAGACGATCAGGGAGCGCGCCCTTTCCCTGATCAACATCGCCCACCCGAAGTTCCGGCAGCGCCTCCTTGCGGAAGCGAAGCAGCTCCACTACGTCTACGACGACCAGATCCTTCCTCCCATTTACGAACCCCTGTATCCGGGGCAGTGGGAAACACACCAGATCTTTCCCGGAGATGTCCGGATCTTCTTCCGGCCCATCAAACCCACGGACGAACGCGGAGTTCAGGAATTCTTCTATTCCCTGCCGGACCAGGATATCTACTATCGCTTTCTTTCCGCCATGAAGGTTTTCCCCCACAGGAACACCCAGGGAATGTGCAATATCGACTACGAACATGAAATGGCCATTGTCGGAGTCATCGGTGAAATAGGGAATGAAAAGATTGTCGGGCTGGGCCGATATATCCTCGACCAGAAGTCCAACCTGGCCGAGGTGGATTTTGCGGTGGCCGCCCAGTGGCAGAAACTCGGAGTCGGCACGTTTCTTCTGCACTACCTTTGCGAGATTGCCAAGAGCAAGGGAATCAGCGGATTCATGGCTTATGTTCTCGCTTCCAACAGGAGAATGCTCTCCGTCTTCTACAAGGTCGGGTACCAGGTGCACACCACCCTGGAAGACGGGGTCTACGAGATCGCCTTTCGGTTTGACGAGCCTGTCCAGGCATGTATTACGGATTGTTGACGATGATTGCTCACTTCAAACCCATTCCTCCATCTGAACTCGCATTCGATATCGACGGCGTCGTGGCGGACACCATGACGGTTTTCGTCCGCCTCGCCCGCGAAAGGTATGCACTGAACCATCTCACCAAAGAAGACCTGGGCTGCTACGATCTTTACGAATGCCTCGATATCGACCGGGAAGTCATTGACGACCTCATCTGCCTTACACTCAACGATGAAAATACACTTCGAATTCCTCCCATGTCTGGAGCCCCGGACGTTCTTACAGAGCTGTCCCGGTCCGGGCCGCTGCGTTTCGTGACCGCACGCATCTGGCCTGAATCGATCATAGAGTGGCTGCACATGATTCTGCCCGAGGTGGACTCGAAGAGGATCCGCGTCAGTGCGACCGGCTCTCCCGAAGCCAAGCTCGACATCCTGAAGAACATGGGAATCCGCTATTTCGTCGAGGATCGCATCGAAACATGCACGCTCCTCGCCGAACAGGGCATACAGCCTATTCTGTTCGACCAGCCGTGGAACCGCATTCCCGTTCCGGCGGGGATCCCTCGAATCGAGAGCTGGCGGCAGCTGCGCCAATGGGTCTTGCCCGGCAACGGGGGTTGATGTAATGTACCACGCATCACGCAATCGTGCCGGTGCCATCAGGTGCCTTTCGAGGAACAGACAGATTCCGGACGGGTTCTCTCCGGTTCCGGCAGTAAGGATATAACTCCCTATGACTTTGAATTCAGATTTCCATGGTGTCTAACGATTCTTTGCCGATACAGGTCAAGGCAGGTCGTGATGGCTTCACGCTGGTGCCTCATCCGAGCGCATCTTTTGACTCCATAATGGATTACATGAGAAGGCGTTTGAGTGAATCCCGCGACTTTTTTCATCGGTCCAACATGATACTGGACCTGCGAACAAGACATCTGGGCAGTGATGAAATCCAGGCGCTGAACAATCTCCTCGTAGAACTGTCCGAAGCCGGACTGATCGAAGTGAAGATCAGCGACGACCTGTCCATGTCGGTGCACGGCTCGCAGCACAAGCGCGCCGGCTCGCCTTCTTCATCCATACCCTCGCCCGTCGAGGCATGCCCGGTCATTGTCCGGAGCACATGTCGCTCAGGGGCACGAGTCGTGTCGACCTCCGACTGCGTGATCCTGGGCGACGTCAATCCCGGCGCCGAGGTCATTGCCGCGGGGGATATTATTGTTTTCGGAAGTCTCAGGGGAGTGGCCCATGCGGGTGCCACCGGGAATCGCTCGGCCAGGATCTGGGCGCTCAGCATTGAACCGAATCAGCTGCGCATCGCCGACCTCGTGGCTGTCCCGCCCCGTGGGAGCAAACCCACTCCAAAGCGGTACGAGATAGCTGAAATCACGGAAGATGCCATAGGAGTCACCACCGTATAACGCGCTTTCTTTTGTTATGTTATGGGATTTCAACGAAAAAATGAATAGGATGAGTCATGGCCGGTAAAACAATTGTTGTGACGTCTGGCAAGGGCGGCGTAGGCAAGACGACGACCGTGGCCAACATCGGGACTACGCTTGCAAAGAAGAAATACAGCGTCGTCCTCATTGACGCGGATATCGGGCTGCGGAACCTCGACGTGGTGATGGGGCTGGAAAACCGCATCGTGTACAACCTGGTCGATATCATCGAGGGAAAGTGCAGGATGCAGCAGGCCATGATTCGAGACCGCAAGCTTGCGAACCTTTACATCATCCCGGCGGCGCAGACCCGGGAAAAGAACGCCGTTCAACCCGAACAGATGAAAACCCTGTGCGCCGAACTGATGGAGGAGTTCGATTTTGTCCTGATCGACTGCCCGGCAGGCATTGAACAGGGGTTCAAGAATGCCGTGGCCGGAGCGCAGACAGCCCTGGTCGTTACGACTCCTGAAGTGTCGGCCATCCGTGATGCAGACCGGGTCATCGGACTGCTCGAGGCCGCCATGCTTCACGACATTCATCTCATCATCAACAGACTGAATCAGAAAATGGTCAAAAAGGGAGACATGATGTCCACTCAGGACATTGTCGGTCTTCTGGCCGTGCCTCTTCTGGGTGTGGTGCCGGAAAGCGAAGATGTGGTGGTTTCGACGAACCGCGGAATCCCGCTCGTGCACGACAGGGGCAGCAGGGCGGGAGTGGCCTTCCAGCGAATAGCAGCTCGCCTGAACGGTGAAAACGTGCCGTTGGACGACAATGGTGCGGAGGGATTCTTTGGCCGAATGAAACGGTTCATCTGGAGCTGAGAAGGAGGATCATTCCATGCTGAAAGCAATCCGGCGGTTTTTTGGAGAAAGAGCCAGCGGCGAAGTCGCTCGAAAGCGGATGCAGGTGGTCCTGATGCATGACAGGGTGGACCTGACTCCCGATATCATGGAAGCGCTGAAAAACGACATCCTGGCCGTGCTGTCCCGCTACATGGAGATCGACAACAAGACCATCCGCGTCGACCTCGAAAAGGGCAAGGAATACACCGCACTCGTGTCCAATGTTCACATCAAGCGGGTGTACCGGCGCGCCGCCACCAGCTGAGATCGACAGGCAGGAAAGGAGTCCCGATGCCCCTCCCTGCAGGTGTTTCTTGCCGCTTCCCTCAGAAGGCACGTTCCCGGCTACAGCGGCGCCATCGGTCTTGCAGTGGATATGGAACCCGCCAGGACCATCGCCGAGGTAGCCGCAGGCCTGGCTACCCCGAGAGACGAGGTGAAGCTCATCATGGTGAATGGAGTGGGTTCCGGATGGGATACACCTCTCAAGGGCGATGAGCGTGTCGGGCTTTCCCTCCCGTTGGAGGAGGCTGACCCGGGCTGCAGGCGCGACGCCCGGCCGAAGATATCCCGGGACTTTTTTTCCGGATATTATTCCCCGATTGCATCCTTCAATTTTCGAACGCTTTCCTCGAGTTCCCCGAAGAGGTCGAGTGAAATGGTGAGCCCCTTCTTCGAAGGATGGTATTCCCCGTCATCCCCCTTGTAATAAATCCGCAGGTCCACGTATTGCTTCCCTTTATATATGGATAAAGAGGCTCGAACCTCTTCGAGAGGGTTCTTGGGAAAAGAGTGTACGACTTGAGCTTCCTTTTCCTTGGCCATGGTGTTCTATCCTCTTTTCAATATTCTCCAATACGGCAAGACAGCCGGTTTCACTTCTCCCCCGGGACACGCCCGGCGGCAGAACGCGACATCGCCGGACCCTGTGCGCTTCACCCAAGTACCAGATAAGCCCGGGTTCATCAAGCACCATTTGGCGCTTTTTTCAATAGCGCGCTATCTGCCAGTGCCAAAGTTTCGGCAACCGGCGAAGGTCTGTTCTGCGTCAGATCGCCTCCTCACCGGCCTTCTTTCAGCCTTGGATGCACTTCAGCCACCGTCCGCCGGCGGTTCTCCACACCCATCACAAGGAAAGACGACTCACCGGGCAGATCGCCTTGGCCTGCCTGAATCAGGAACAGCCCTTTGCATGCGTGCCTGAGCGCGGGTGCTCAGCCGGTATCGTTGCTCCCTTGAAATCGCGCATTTTTCAGTGCGGCAGAATCTCCCCCGGCCGGACTCCCGAAAGAAGAAACCTCGCAGGAGTTGCTTCGTGCCCCGAAGGTTTAGGGGGCAACGAGCTTAAGAATACCCGGTTCAAATGTCAGTCCTGCAACATCGTCAGTCCTGCAACAACGTCATTCCCGCCTGCGCGCATTGCCGTCAAGTTAAGCAATACTCTTGAGCGAGCGCGGTTTGGGAAGTTTACGACGCCGCAATACCAGCGTGTTGCCGTCCTCCACGTACCACTCCATTACTTCCCCTTTCTTGATCTCAAGGGCTTCCGCTATCGCCGTGCCAAGGAGAAAATCAGGTGAAAATGCTTCCTTCCTTCCAACACATTGCCCGATCAAACTCCCATCAAGGACCTCTTTCCACTCT